>JBEBWN010000038.1:0-17489 GCA_040392235.1 Taibaiella helva
CAAGCTCCTCCTTCCTTAAGCTAAAGCTATGCCGGGCTAGTTTACGCTCTTCCTTTAAGGAGGGTAACTGGTTATGAAAAAAAGGAGGATTACAGATAATAAAGTCGAATTTGTCTTGCAAATCGCCGTAGGCTCCACTTTCCGTTGCCGCAAATTCCTGAACAGGAACATGACGAATACAAAGCCGCTCCTTCCAAGGCGATTGTCCGAAATTATCTTTGGCCTGAAGAAAAGCGTCCTGATCAATTTCTAACGCTGTTATGATTGCATCGGGCAATTCCTGTGCCAGCATCAGACTCAATAAGCCTGTCCCCGTGCCGATATCCAGCACATTATTGACAGAATGCGCCCGGCACTGGCGGGCAGCCCAAGCCCCCTGGACGCAGCCATCCGTAGACACTTTCATGGCACATTTATCCTGGTAAATAATAAATTGCTTGAATTGAAACCAGGTATTAGACATCACTCCATTGCGTTCGGGCCGAAGGCACTACGCCCCAATCGGCATATTGCTGTTGCAGCATTTTATAATAAGCCGTTATACCAATCATAGCGGCATTATCAGTGCAATATTCAAATTTGGGGATATAAGTAAATAAATTGTTGGCTTTCCCATATTTTTCAATGGCTTCGCGCAGTCCCCGATTGGCCGACACCCCCCCGGCAATGCCAATATGCCGGATATTATACTGGCGGACAGCTTTATCTACCTTATTCATAAGCGCTTTAATAATAGTGTATTGCACTGAGGCACATATATCCGCAATATTTTCCTGCACAAAACCAGGGTCCTCCTTCTGCCGTTTTTGTAAAAAATACAGGACCGCTGTTTTAATGCCGCTGAAACTAAAATCCAGCTCTTTCATCTCCGGCACAGGAAAGGGGAAACGCCGGGGATCGCCCGCCGCCGCGTGCCGGTCAATAAGCGGCCCTCCAGGATAAGGTAACTGCAGCATTTTGGCAATTTTATCAAAGGCCTCCCCTGCGGCATCGTCCAATGTTTCCCCCAGTATCTCCATTTCCAGTTGGGAGTGGCAAAGTACGACCTGCGTATGTCCGCCAGAGACGGTAAGGCATAAAAAAGGGAAACCTGGATGCGGATCATCTATCCAATGCGCCAGCACATGGGCCTGCATATGATGTACTGCTATAAGAGGCACATCAAGAGCCTGTGCAAACCCTTTAGCAAAAGCGCTGCCCACCATTAACGAACCGATAAGTCCCGGCGCCTGTGTAAAAGCTATGGCTGTAATATTTCCTTTATCGCAACCAGCCTGCGCTATAGCAGCATGCACTACAGGTACAATTTGTTGTAAATGAGCTCTCGAAGCCAGCTCTGGCACTACACCACCATATTGTTCGTGCACTTTTTGTGTTGCAATGACATTGCTTATAACTTTGCCATTATGTACAATGGCTGCTGATGTCTCATCACAGGAAGACTCAATAGCCAAAATAATAGAATCACCGTTTTGCATGAATTGCAAAAATATAAGAAAATGGATTCCTTCGGCGCCCGTATGCAAAAAGAAAACAAAAACATATTAGAACAGCAACACTATTATTTGTCTGTTTAAAAATATATGTTTACCTTTGCACTCCCAGAAAAGAAAAAAGGGGGTATTAGAATATGCTTATTTTAGATGCAAAAGATTGCGAAAACATTGACAAAGCGCTCAAAAAATATAAGAAAAAATTTGAGAAATCGCGTACGTTAAATCAATTACGCGCACGTCAGGCTTTCATTAAGCCTTCAGTTGAGCGTCGTAAAGAAGTGCTTAAAGCAGCTTATCGCCAACAAATCATGGCTGGCAAAATTGAGATTTAATAAATAATCTTATAAATAGTGGATAACGCAGTTTCAATCTGCATTTCCATGTAACTTTGGTATAAAGGGACTGTAAATTCGTATATTTACAGTCCCTTTATTTGCTATACCGAAAATGGGGAATATTCAGAGAAAGGAATACATTTTACTATCAATATAAATACCCTTTGTCGCTACTAGTTCAAATACCTGAGTTCCTCCGGTACATACGTTTCGAGAAACGGATGTCGCCCCACTCTGTTACTGCCTACCAGACAGATTTGGCCCAGTTTCAGGATTACCTTTTTACCCAATTTGCATTAGATGAATCCCGGGAAATAAAGCATACTCATATTCGTTCCTGGATAGCCGATATGTCCGAAAAGGGCATCAGCCCACAAAGCTTACAACGCAAAATTTCGACCTTAAAGTCATTTTTCAAATACCTTCTGCGCATAGGTGCCCTGGCCGTTAACCCTACAGCCCAGGTACATGGCCTTAAAGTACCAAAACGTTTGCCGGTCTACCTGGAAGAAGAGCAGACCGAGAAAATTACCGATGCTCTGCAATATACCGAAGGATGGGAAGGTGAAACCCGGAAGCTGATCATCGAAATTCTCTACCAAACCGGCATACGCCGTTCAGAGCTGATCCAGTTAAAAGAAGAGGACATTTCCTTTTCCCGGGCGGTTATACACGTCATGGGTAAAAGAAATAAAGAAAGGCAGATTCCCGTTAGCCAGGAACTCCTAAAGGCTATGCAAGCCTACATGAATGAAAAAAGGAAAATGTTTCCGGCTGTCTGCTCCTATCTATTGGTGTTAAAATCCGGCGCTCAGTTATACCCGAAATATGTATATGAAGCAGTTAGAAAGCAACTAACGTGCCTGACCACGCTGCAGAAAAAAAGTCCGCATGTCTTGCGGCATACCTTTGCTACCCAGCTGTCCAACAATGGGGCCGAACTAAATGCCATTAAGGAGCTTTTAGGCCATAGTAGCCTGGCCGCCACCCAAATCTACACCCATAATAATATTGAAAGGCTTAAAGAAGTTTATAGAAAAACACATCCGAAAAGCTAAATCTTCATTTTAATTTTATACCTTTCCAATATGAAGCACACACTACAATTTATTTAATTGTTTAACCTAAAAATGACAAACTATGAATCTACAAATTCAGACCGTTCATTTTGATGCAGATCAAAAACTGCTGGAACATGTTCAAAAAAGAGTGGATAAACTAAAAACTTTTCACGATAAAATAACGGGTGTGCAGGTCTATCTCAAGCTGGAAAATCTTTCGCAGAAGGTAAGAGACAAAGTAGCCGAAATCAAAGTCTTTGTTCCTAAACAATCACTATTTGCCAAACACGAGTCTAAAGTATTTGAAGAATCCTTCGACGGCGCCTTTGACTCTTTGGTAGCCCAAATAAAAAAAGCTAAAGAAAAAACCTACGCTTAGGTTATATCATAACACAAAAAAGGACTGCTCGCCGATCGATGCAGTCCTTTTTTATCATATAGAACATCTATACACCTTGTCGCACGCTTCTTCTCTCTATCACCCAATAATTATTCATCAAACAAAACATTATTATAAGAACAAACAATGACCATACCGGAAATCTTCAACAACAATAAAAAATGGATCGCCGAAAAACTGTCCGCCGATCCCGGCTATTTTGAAAACCTGTCTAAAAGCCAATCTCCTGAACTGCTGTATATCGGATGCTCCGACAGCCGGGTCACAGCAGAAGATATTATGGGTATGCAGCCGGGCGAAGTGTTCGTGCACAGGAATATTGCCAACCTGGTTAATAATACAGACCTGAGCGTAATGTCTGTATTAAATTATGCAGTGGTACATCTTAAAGTAAATCATGTGGTTGTTTGCGGTCACTATAACTGTGGTGGCGTTAAGGCGGCAATGCAGGCTGCCGACCTGGGCATATTAAATCCCTGGCTTCGCAATATCCGGGACGTATATCGCCTGCACAGAGAGGAACTGAATCATATTGACGAGGAACACAAACGTTACGACAGGCTGGTAGAACTAAATGTACAGGAACAATGCATAAACCTTATCAAAACAGCCGCTGTACAAAAAGCCTATAAAGAAAGAGGTTTAAGGGTACATGGTTGGGTATTTGATATACGCAACGGCGAGTTGATAGATCTTAAAATCGATTTCGATAAAATACTCTCCGATATTATGGAGATATATAATCTCTTTTAGCCCCTTAGCTAAGATTCACCACCTTAGGCTTGCAGTAAGGTTGCCATAACCTTACTGCGGGTACTTTATTTTAATCAATGCAAAGACAGCATAATTGATAATATCGGAAAAATTGGCATCAATACCTTCCGAAATCAAGGTTTTACCATCATTCGCCAGTATTTGTTTTATGCGCAAAAGTTTAGTTAGAATAAGATCTACAAAAGATTGCTGACTCATTGACCGCCAAGCTTCACCATAATCGTGATTTTTTTGCAACATCAGTTCTTCTACTGCGCGCTGTTGTGCCTCGTAATGCTTTTTTGCTTCGTCAATACTCAGATCTATGCGCTCATCGCCTTCCAGGTCAAGTTGTATCAAAGCCATTAGGCCATAGTTAACGATAGCAACAAATTCGCTGTCAACGCTATCACTTATCTTCTGTATACCCTTTTCCTGTATCTGCCGTATACGCCAGGCCTTAATATAAATCTGATCTACGATTGAAATTGTCCTGTACACACGCCAGGAAGTTCCGTAATCAGAAGCTTTTTTAAGATAAACTTCTTTACAGGATGTGAATATCGACTGGTATTGATCAATTGTATTCAAAAACGGATACGTTTTAATGGGACCAACTGTTATTGTTATAGTGCCGGGAAGAGGATATTCAGATCTGGTAAACCACAAGTCCATCGCGGGTTTTGGGCTCAAACCAGGTGCTCTTGGGTGGCATTACCATTCCGCTATCGGCAACCTCAAAAAGCTGCTGAATACTTACAGGATAACAGGAAAAGGCGACTTCCATTTCGCCGGAATTAACCCTTGTTTCTAATGCCTGCAAACCACGGATACCGCCCACAAAGTCAATGCGCTTGTCTGTGCGCGGATCCTTTATGCCCAATATCCCGTCCAAAACATTCTTCTGAAGAATACTGACATCCAAAATACCTATAGGGTCGGTAGAATACGTGCCCTCCTTTGCCACCAGCTTATACCAACCGCTTTTCAGATACATCCCGAATTCATGCGGTCGTTCCGGCCGGTACGGTTCGGTACCAATCACGATCAGTTCAAAGGACTCTTCCAGGACTGCCCTGAATTGCGCTTCCTCCAATCCGTTCAGATCCTTGACTACCCGGTTGTAATCCATGATCTGTAGCTGATCAGCGGGAAAAATACAGGTCAGGAAATAGTTAAAAGATTCATCGCCCGTAATACGCAAATCCTGTTCTTTAAACTCTGCAGATACCTTTGCAGCTGAAGCCGCCCTATGATGCCCATCGGCGATATACGTTGCCGGCACCTTGTCTTCGAAAATATCGGTAATGACGCTAACTTTACTGTAATCGTCAACAACCCAAAAGCTATGCTGTATGCCGTCATCGGCTATAAAATCATATACAGGATTATGTTCGGCCTTCCAGTGGGCAATAAACTCGTCCATTTCCACCACATTATTGTAAGCCAGAAATACCACTCCGGTTTGGGCCCGCGTCGCCTTGATATGATCAATACGGTCCTGTTCTTTTTCGGGGCGAGTGAATTCATGCTTTTTAATAATGCCACTATTATAATCATCAATAGAGGAACCGCATACTAAACCTGTTTGCGACCGGCCATTCATGATCAATTGATATATATAATAACACGGCTCCTTATCCTGCATCAAAATCCCGTCTGCCAGCATTTTATCCAGGTTCTCCGCAGCCCGCTCATATACCTGCGGACTGTGCACATCAATGCCCTTCGCCAGATCTATTTCCGAACGGGTAACATGATAAAAATTATAGGGATTATCCTTATATCGACGGGCTTCTTCTACACTGCATACATCATAAGGCAAAGTTGCCACCTGATCGGCCAAAGCGGGAACAGGACGAAGGCCCTTAAACGGAATAATTTTAGCCATTATTATAAAATACGTTTATAAGAACGGCAAAATAACAAAATTAAAAAAGGGGAAACAAGGAATATTTACCTAATCAATGCGTAGCTCCTGCAAATAATAGGCATTTTCTTTCTGTTTAAAGAAAAGATAAACTTTATACAATCCATAATTAGTATTCAACTCGCCAATAACAAATACGGAGTTATCGCTGGAGGCTGCTCCTTTATGTTTCAGGGAAAAGGATTTAATATCATTCTTATTAAAGAAGTTTTTAAGAACCATTTCTGCCTGCGACTTACTGTACGTAGACTGCTCCCGGTTGATCTTGATATCAACCAGCTTATCAAAATGCTTAGCAACCTTAGACACATCTCCACTGTATAATGCTTTGGTAACTTCCTCCACAGACATCTGCGCGCCGGCAACGCTTATAAACAGGAGTAAGGCAGGTATTAACAAAGCCAATTTTTTCTTCATTTTCAGCTATTCACGTACATATTATTTTAAGCGACAAAGAGTTCTGGTTAAAACCATCAATAATTATGCCACTTTCTATATTCCCAAAGCTAAACTTAATTGAAATAATAAGAATTACAAGTAAAACATTTTCAAACGTCTACAAAAGGCTTAGAAATTTTAACGGAATGCAAGTTAACGTATATCTATAATACCAATTGCCATCATTTTGTCGCATTATGTACGCCCTTTTCTATCTTTGCAACATGGAAAATAAAAAAGCAATCCTCATCATCATGGATGGATGGGGGCACGGCAAGATTCCCCAATCAGATGCCATAGCCAATGCAAACACGCCTTTTATTTCATCTTTATACCATCAATACCCTAATACTGAACTAGTAACCTGGGGCGAAGCTGTTGGCCTTCCCACAGGTCAAATGGGCAATTCTGAAGTCGGGCATCTCAATATCGGTGCGGGAAGGGTTGTCTACCAGGAACTGCAACGTATTAACAGGGCCATACAAACCAACGCCCTGAAAAACGATAACACGCTAAACAATACGTTCAACTATTGCATCAATAACCATAAAACATTACACCTGATCGGCCTGGTAAGCGATGGAGGTGTACATGCCCATATCGAACATCTAAAAGCAATATGCAGCTACGCAGAGGAAGCCGGCGTAACTCGCTTCGTTGTGCATGCCTTTACCGACGGCAGGGACACCGATCCGCAAAGCGGTATTGGGTTCCTCACCGACCTTACAGAGTACCTGTCCGGCACGAACGGACGGGTAGCATCAGTAACCGGAAGGTATTATGCAATGGATAGGGACCGGCGATGGGACCGTGTAAAGGTGGCTTACGATGCTCTTGTGCATGGAATCGGTAAGCCTTCTTCCGATGTCTGTGCCAGCATACTCCATTCGTACGAAGAAAACATAACAGATGAATTCATTAAGCCGATCATTGCGGTTGATGCAATGGGAAAACCCCTGGCTACAATACAAGATGGGGATGCTGTTCTTTGCTTTAACTTCAGAACGGATCGTTGCAGGGAAATTACGCAAGTCCTGTCGCAACATTCTTTTCCCGATCTGCAAATGCATCCTTTAAAGCTTCATTATGTAACACTAACGGAATATGATGCGTCTTTTCAAAATGTAGATGTCATTTTCCATAATGACAACCTTAATAATACCTTAGGCGAGGTATTATCGCAGCATCATTTAAAACAAATACGCATAGCCGAAACGGAAAAATACCCTCATGTTACCTTTTTCTTTTCGGGCGGCCGTGAGCAACCCTTCGAAGGAGAGCATCGTATACTGATACCTTCCCCTAAAGATGTTCCAACCTATGACTTAAAACCGGAAATGAGTGCACGGGAAATCACCGCAGCTCTTTTACCGGAAATTGACCGCCAGACAGCCGATTTTATTTGTCTGAATTTTGCCAATGCCGATATGGTGGGTCATACCGGTGTTTGGGCAGCTGCGGTAAAGGCGGCAGAAACGGTTGATCAGTGTGTAGCGCAGATTGTGCCACTAGCACTTAAGAAAGGCTATGGTATTTTCCTTACAGCAGATCACGGTAATTCCGACTATATTGTTAACGAAGATGGCAGTCCCAATACCGCGCATACCCTCAATCCCGTGCCTTTATTCCTGATATCGAATGACTATAAAGGCATTCTACTTCCCGGTAAGTTGGGCGACCTGGCCCCTACTATCCTGCATTACATGGGAATAGTTCCCCCCGGTGAAATGACCGGCAATATACTACTTAGCCAAGACTGACCAGTAATTATAAACGCTATATGAAGCTCACACTCGTAGCCTGGCTCGTGTTAATCCTACTACCCGCTTGCACTTTGGGGCAGGCGGTAAAAGGATGTACAGACCGACAGGCTACAAACTTCAATCCACAGGCCGTAGAAAATGATGGCTCTTGCCTTTACGCCACAACAACCATCAGTCCGGATACTACCCTACCTCTGCCCGACAAGATAAAAGAAACTTCCGGCTTAATTTACTGGGATAATTATTTGTGGACGCACAATGACAACAGTGATGCACACCTTTACGCCTTAGACCGACGCTCGGCCATTATAGTGCGGGAGCAACTAATACCTGGTGGAAATAAAGACTGGGAAGAGATCAGCCAGGATGAAACCTATATTTACATCGGGGATATAGGCAATAACGCCAGGGGCAATCGCAAAGATCTTCATATACTAAAACTGGAGAAGAGTCAACTACCATCATCCTCCCTGATAGATTCTATCAGTTTTTATTATCCCGGACAGGATTCTTTCGAACCGGTGCCGGCAAATAGTACCAATTTCGATTGCGAAGCTTTCGTGGTGTCACGCGATAGCATTTACCTGTTTACCAAACAATGGCAAAATCTGTACACATCATTATATGTCATACCAAACCGGCCCGGACGCTATGAAGCCCGGCTGAAAGACCGTTATGCCGTGAATGGACTTATTACCGGAGCCACCCTTCTGCCGGAAAAGAAACTGGTAGTTCTATGCGGTTACGATAAACTACTCCAACCCTTTATTCTGACGCTTTATGACTTTAAAGACCATGATTTTTTCTCGGGCAATAAAAGAAAGATCAACTTAAACCTACCCTTCCACCAGGTAGAGGGTATCTGCACCGAAAATGGTCTGCAATATTTCGTTAGTAATGAAGCTTTTTCAAAGGAATCTATTAATATCCCCCCCCGATTACATATTCTTGATCTTTCAGCATACCTTAAAGAGTATTTGAGCCCTTCCTCCTCAAGCTTGATACAGAATCATACTGCCAAACAGCTCCATGTATACCCCAATCCCTCCCCGGGATGGCTACATATTGAGCTAACGGGCACCCAACAGCATAGCGCACAATACAATGTCCTCGACACGAGAGGGCGCTCCGTAAAAAACGGAACAATTACCGGCTCGGCTACCATTCAAACCGGAACGCTTCCCGCCGGACTGTACTATATCAGGATACCGGGTATCCGTGGCCGCTCTTTCCAAGTATTATAAGCTGCGCAAGGCCTGCACCACCTTATTAACCGGCAAACCCATTACATTATAGAAATCGCCGTTTATTTTTTCAATGCCAGTTAACCCAATCCACTCCTGGATAGCATAACTGCCAGCTTTATCGAGCGGTTTATATTGCGTAACATAATGTTCAATTTGTGCAGTCGTCAGCGGGAGGAAATGCACTTCAGTACACTCTGATATAGCGATCGTTTGCTCCGCTGTCTGCAGCACAACTCCCGTAATAACACTATGTATCTTACCCGACAGCTCCCGCAGCATAGCAACAGCGTCCTGTTCGTCCCGGGGCTTACCGATAATTTTCCCGTCCAGGACCACAACTGTATCGGCAGCCAATACAATGGCATTAGAACGTGTTACTGTGTCTATTGACTCGAAAACGGCATCGGCTTTATGGCGGGCTATATGCAAGGGCACCTGTTCCGAAGATAGTTCGTCCGGATAATCTTCTGCCGTGTGTACCGTCTTAATCGTAAAAGAAAGTTCGGCCTGCTCCAGTAACTGTTTCCTTCTCGGCGATTGGGAAGCCAGGATAAGTTGTTTTTGCAAATTCATTCGATTCTTTTTTAACAGGAGGCAAATAGCAGGAATCAAGCAATGTGCAGGATCCGCGTCCTCAATATTGTAAAACGTAATAGATACCCAGGGTTGTAATACCCAACAGCATAATTACTTTAAGCCAGCGGCTGGCCCGGGCATAATGCTGTGTGGTAGCTTTGCGGCCAAGGAAATAAAGCCATACGCCAAGGGGTACAACTAAGGCTACAATAATATATACACCCAAAAGTAACCAGGCACCCAATAACAGGCGAATCGCAGCCAATAGCAATGGTAATATAGCAAGTCCCCCCAGTGAAAAGATAAAATGGATCGACTTTCGTAAACCTATCTTTATCGGCATAGTTATACAACCCTGCTCAGCATCCCCCTTAAAATCCTCCATATCCTTTACTATCTCCCTCATCCAGGTCAGCATAAAAGCAAAGTAGGCGTACACCATGATTACCCCCATTGGATTGACTAACAAATGGCCGTTAGCGAAAAGGAAATAATTACCATTCAAATGCGGATACAAAGCAGGTTCATAGAACGCTATGGCCAATACCGTTAAAGCCGCCAGCAGAGCAACGATTACATTACCCGAGACAAACATTCTTTTGTATGTAGTAGAATAGAACCACAAAAGTATTATACTGGACAGCTGCAATCCGACAAGGGCATATCTTTTTAGCAGCATAGCCAGATAAAGGGCGAGAATAAAGCCTGCAATATTTAAAATACTATGCCACAGTATAGCCGCCCGCCTGCTGATAATTCGATCGACAATAACTTTCTGGGGTCGGTTGATTACATCAATCTTTACATCAAAATAATCATTAATAACATAACCGGCTGCCGCAATCAACACGGTGGATAAGGACAATAGTAAAAAATGAACAGGTTCGAGAAATACCGTTACAGCGCTCCATTTTTCCATAGGGCGCACTACACATTGCCATACAACCCATTGTGTTCCGAAAACGATCAATAGATTACGCCAGCGTATTAATTGTAGAAAAGCGGTTAACTGCTTCATCAGAATACAAAGTTGCAGCAAAGAAAGCAAACTTTACTAACTTGCCTTATTATTCATCAATATTAATAATAGATGCGCTTTATCCTGTTGCTTCTGCTTACGGCGGTCTTGTGTTACCTTACCTTGTACATCATGCCCTGGTGGATACCCATGCTCATTGCCTTCCTGCTGGTTATCATTTTTCCGGTAAGAGGCGGGCAAGCATTCGTGTCAACGGGCACCGGTGCTGCATTATGCTATTTAATAATAACCTTCTTTGCCGACCGGGCAAACGAACAGATTCTAAGCAGGAAAATGGCCGAACTATTCGGATTGCCATCAACTTCCTTACTCCTTGTCCTCACAGCATTAATCGGGTTCATAACGGCCGGCCTTGGAGGATGGAGCGGGTCTTTTTTACGACAGATGTTTCAGCGCCCGTCTAAAACAGGAGGCGCTACAGGGCTGCCGGAGCAGCAATAACATTTAAGACAATCAGCCATGCAATCTGTAGTTCGCTTACAACGCAATATTGTCATCCTCGCTTTACTGCTTTTTGGTATAAAGTTGCTGGCCTGGCTCTGGACCCGCTCCGTTGCTGTGTTTACCGATGCTATGGAAAGCACCGTAAATGTAGTTTCCGGTTTTATCGGCTGGTACAGCGTCTGGTTGGCCGCCAAGCCACGTGACCGGAATCATCCCTACGGACATGGAAAAGCCGAATTTATATCGTCTGCGGTAGAAGGCACTCTTATTTTTATTGCCGGTATTGCTATTCTTTACAAAGCAACGCAACAACTCCTTCATCCGTCTCCTATCCAAAAGCTGGATTGGGGTTGGATACTACTGGCCATTACGGCAATTATTAATTATGTTGCCGGAACATATGCTATTAAGAAGGGGAAAAAAGAGCGTTCACATGCTCTACAGGCTGGCGGAAATCACCTGCGTACCGATACCTATTCTACCGTCGGCATTATTATTGCCTTGCTTTTTATTAAAATAACGGGCTGGCTATGGTTAGACCCTGTAATTGCAATCCTGGTAGCATTCCTGATCTTGTATACCGGCTATAAAGTAATGCGAAAATCGCTCGCAGGGATAATGGATGAAGCCGATCTAAGTTTATTGACCGATCTGATCCAATATCTGCAAGAGCACCGGAAAAATGCCTGGATCGACCTGCATAACCTCCGCATGATCCAATACGGGAATACCCTACACCTGGACGGGCACCTTACTTTGCCCTGGTATTACAATGTACAGGAGGCGCACCATGAAATAGAAGAACTGGACAATTTGATAAAAAACCGCTTTGGAAATGCCATCGAACTATTTGTTCATGTTGACGGGTGTGAAGAATTTTCCTGCCATATTTGTACCCTACAAGAATGCCCGGTGCGGCAACATGCGTTTAAACATACTATACAATGGGAAGTGGGCAATGTACTGCAAAACAGCAAACATAACAGCCCTGCTGCAGCTACGGAGTAACATCTCCTTCGATAAATTGCCCGGAAAAGCGCCTTGATTAACCGGTCGCATTCCCAGGCAATTCAAGAGGAATTTCTACTAATTTACTTTGGTGATCTTAAGCATATTGGTAGGTAAATGTTCGTTAACGGGAGTACTGCCTGTATTGACTACAATATCTCCTGATTTAATCAATCCCTTTTCTTTCAGTAGGGCTATCTGATCTGCGATGATTTCGTCAACCCCCTCCTCACCGGCGTAATAAAATGCCTGCACGCCCCAGCTTAAACTCAACTGGTTAATCAGCGTTTGGGTTTTTGTAAAGACGAATAAAGCTGAATAAGGCCGGAAGCTTGACAGCATAAAACCAGTATAACCGCTTTGCGTCATCCCGATCAATGCATCGGCACGTACATCCTCGGCTATTTTACAGGCGTTATAACATAAGGCATCGCTTAAAAAGGAGGGTGAGTGCGGCTGTGGCACCAGATTCCTGTTATATACGGTTTCCTCTTTCTCCACCTCCCTTATAATATTGACCATTGTTTGCACCACTAGTGCAGGATGGGCTCCCATGGCAGTTTCGCCGCTCAACATCACGGCGTCGGCGCCCTCCATTACCGCATTGGCCACATCCGTTATCTCACTGCGGTTGGGCCTTGTACGGTCTATCATGCTTTCCATCATCTGCGTGGCAATAATAACGGGTTTAGCGCGGTGAATACATTTACGCACAATCTCCTTTTGTATCATCGGTATCTTTTCTACGGGCATCTCTACACCCAGATCTCCCCTGGCCACCATTACCGCATCCGAGGCCAGGATAATTTCGCGCAGATGTTGTAAGGCCTCCGGTTTCTCTATTTTAGCTATTATTTTTGCCGGGCTTCCCTTTTCCCGCAGCCTGTTCCGTAAATCCAACACATCATTAGGCCTGCGAACGAACGATAAACCGATCCAGTCAATATGATGCTCAACAATAAAGTCCAGATCTGCAAGATCCTTTTCCGTCAGAGAAGGTAACGAAATTTTCGTATCGGGAAGATTGACACCTTTACGCGGCAGCAAAATGCCTCCATTTACTACCTTCGCCCTGACCAGCCCCTCAGGAGCGATCTCAATAACCCGCGTTTCTATTTTACCGTCATCCAACAAAATACTTTCTCCAACGCGCGCATCCCGGGCAAAACTGGGATAAGATATGTAAATTCCCTCATGCGTTCCAAGGCATACCGTGTTAGTAAAGGTGATCACATCGTCCTGTTGCAACAACAAAGAGCCGTTTTGAATATCCCCTACCCTGAGTTTGGGGCCTTGCAAATCGGCCAGGATCGCTATATTAAAGGGATACTCGTCGTTTATTTTCTTAATATTACTGATTACTGTAGCATGCTTTTCGTAACTACCATGAGAAAAGTTCAGGCGAAAAACGTTGACTCCGGCGTGTACCAAAGCCAGTAATTGCTCATAACTGTCACTAGCTGGGCCAACTGTGGCAATTATTTTTGTTTTATGTAACATATTTATTGTTTTGGCCTGGCAGTAGCGCCGGAGCGGTCTGCCACCAGGCATTGTATAAACTAAGCTAATTGAATCGTACCAAAGTTAGCCAGTTCCGCAAAACGTTCCATACGTTCCGTAATATCATTTTGTGAAACTTCCTTCAAACGCTCTAATCCGAATTTTTCAACACAGAAAGAAGCCATAGCGGAACCAACAATAACAGCCGTCTTCATATTTTCAAAAGACAGATCGCCCGTCCGGGCCAGATAACCGATAAAGCCCCCGGCAAAGGTATCGCCAGCTCCTGTAGGATCAAATACAACCTCTAATGGTAAAGCCGGCGCAGAAAATACTTTATCCTCATAAAACAACAATGCGCCATGCTCACCTTTCTTGATAACCAGGTAACGCGGCCCCATGCTGCGGATCTTGCGGGCAGCTTTCACGAGGGAGAACTCATCGGCCAGTTGTCTTGCTTCGCTATCGTTTACGACCAATACATCAACCATGGTCAATACCTCTTTCAAATCATCCAGGGCAATGTCCATCCAGAAGTTCATTGTATCCAATACGGTCAGACGAGGTTTTTGCTTTAATTGCTGAATAACACTTTTTTGAACCGAAGGCGCCAGGTTACCTAACATCAGGTATTCGCAGTCTTGGTAACTTTCGGGGATATGCGGGTTAAAGTTTTCCAATACGTTTAGCTCCGTAGCCAGCGTATCCCTGCTGTTCATGTCCAGGTGATACTTACCACTCCAAAAAAAGGATTTTCCCCCCGGAACAACCTCCACAGCTTCCCGCTCGGCGCCGCGGGCCTCCAGCTGTGTCAATTCTTCTTCAGGGAAATCGCCACCAACAATAGACACCAGCTTAACCGGTTTATAAAAATTTGAGGCAGCCCAGGCCACATAGGTTGCAGCTCCCCCAATAATACGGTTCACCTTTCCAAAAGGCGTTTCCAAGGCATCGAATGCCATAGTACCCACAGCAATTAAAGACATAAGTTTTTTGATTTTTTAAAATATGTAGACATAATCCAGGTTATCCTGATTCAGCCGGCCGGCATTAGCCTTTCTCTGTGGCGTTCCAGATAGCCTGCTTTATTTTTGATTTTCGATTTGACGTCTTTGACTTAACAAGAGTTCCGAGGCCAGCTTTTGCTTATCCACCGGTACTACACCCACTTCCTCACAAACAAGGCCACCGGCAATATTTGACCATAGCGCCATCTGATCAGCGTCCTTGGTAAGCGCATACACCATCGCAGCGACAGCTATAACCGTATCGCCGGCGCCACTTACATCGGCAATATTGCGAAGATGCGAAGGTAAAATCTTACCGCCATTTCCCGGCTGATGGTAGTAAATACCGCGTTCCGAAAGCGTTATCAGCGATATAATATCGCCAAGATGTTCTGACAACGCGCGATGCGCAGCATCAAGCGCCAGCAAATCAACAACAGGAATAGCCATATGCAATCCTTCCCGCACCTCTTTCAGGTTTGGTTTAAAGATCGTAGCACCTTTATAGGTCAGGAAATTATCCTTTTTAGGGTCAACAGCCACAAGAATACCAAGTGAACGGCAATGCCCGATGATCTTCTGAATAATATTATCTTTCAGTACACCTTTATTATAGTCTTCAAAAATGACCACATCCGGTTTTTGTATTTGGAGATAGCGCAAGGTTGCGTCGATAAAACCATGCTCGTCCCTTACGTTAAGCGCTGTACTCTCCTCAGAATCCAGGCGTATCATTTGTTGGTTACGCGCAAGAATACGCGTTTTCGAGGTAGTTACCCTATCGTCGCTGAACAGGAGAAGACCCGTATCGATACCCTGGTTTTCTAACAGGTACTTCAGGTATTGCCCGTCCGGGTCCTGACCTATTACGCTGGCCATGCACACTTTTGCCCCCAGGGCTTTACAATTTAGAGCAACATTGGCAGCGCCTCCCAGACGGGTTTCAGACTTCCGTATACTTACCACTGGTACCGGCGCTTCGGGCGAAATACGCTCAACTTCCCCCCAACTATACTTATCCAGCATTACATCACCAACCACAACTATATGCAGTTGTTCAAACCCGTCCAAAATATCTTGTATCATGAAATATCTCGCTGTTTAATCCTGAAGGTGAAATTGGACCGGCAAATTATAATAAGTTTTTATGGGCTTACCCTCCTTCAGTCCCGGTTGCCATTTAGGCATAGCCCTGATCACCCGTAAAACCTCCCGGTCGCAAGAAGGATCCAGACTATTCAGAATTTGTTCGTTACACAATGATCCATCCTCGCATACTACAAATCGCGCCATAACCTTTCCATTAATGTTTCTTTCCACAGCCCTTGTCGGATACTGCAAATTGGCAGATAAAAAACGCATCAAAGCCTGGCTGCCGCCCGGAAACTGAGGCAATTCATCGGGTGCGCTAACAATACCCTGAAGCCGGGAAGTATCCGGTAAAACGATATCTGCCCCCGTTTGCGCAATACCGCTCCCGGTTATCATTACTAAAGAAAAGATGAATAACAATGTCACATTCCTCATACAATCTTAAACCTTTTAACCAGTTCCATGCTTACTGCAATTGAAAACTGATCGGGATTTCATAATAAGTGGCAACGGCCGCTCCATTTTGGCGTGCCGGATTCCATTTAGGCATTTTTTGAATAACGCGCACCGCTTCCCTATCACACCAATGGTCCAATGTTTGCCGGACAGCAATATCACTGATCTCCCCGTCTGTTTCCACTACAAAGCGTACAATCACCTGTCCCTCCGAATTACTCTTAACTGCATTTTTAGGATAATGCAGATTTTTATATAAGAATTTCTTCAATGCACTAATACCGCCGGGAAATTCTGGAGCTTGCTCTGCATGTTCCAGGATCTCACGTGGAATTACCTGCTCCTGTCCATTCATCCGGCTTCCCAGCCCAAACAGTAATACCAAAATACACCACACTTTAATCATCCGGTCATTTATATTCTTTTAGTTCAAAAACAACCGGTAACAAGTACTTTACCTGTACCGGCGAGCCATCACTTTTATAGGCCGGCCGCCAGTTCGGCATACTGTTCACCACCCGTAGTGCTTCCTCATCACACCCCCAGCCTATCCCTTTCTCCACTGTAGCATTGCGTACAATGCCATCTTCGCCAATCAGAAAACTGATCCATACTTCTCCGCTGATTTGTTGTTCCAGGGCAGCCGTAGGGTAGCGCAGGTTTAGGCTCAAGTACTGTTCCAGCTCTTTTTGTCCACCTGGGTACACAGCCTTTTTGCGAACAACTACCGAGTCTATCGGAACGGCAAAAGCCGGAACTGTTGTACACAAACATATGCCGCCCAGCACAATGCTAAAAACAGGAATAAAATATTTCATAATGGCCAATATTTATATCCAACCCCAAAAGTAAACAATATTTGCCAGCGTATGCCTTTAACAGAGGTTAAGCAGCGATTCCGAATAAAAAAGGTTTTTGTTATGTATCATTGTCTATGGCAAAAG
>JBEBWN010000039.1:0-17441 GCA_040392235.1 Taibaiella helva
ACACAATTTTATCTGGTTTCTGAAAATTCAATATTGCCATTTGGAAATTTTGAAAAAAGGATTAATATAATTTTTTGTATTACTAAACACCCCGGAGGTTCTGGGTCGAAAAACCAGGGCGTTCATTTATTATTTAGAGTATAACTCAACGATCAATTGCTCCTTAATGTTTTCAGGAACGCTTTCTCTTTCCGGGAAGGCGATAAATACGCCTTTCGCTTCTTTTTCATTGAAATCTAACCAGTTAATAGCCGGGCTTTTACCTCTTACATTTGAAGTAATAGCTGTATTAGCTTTAGATTTAGGTTTCAATTCAATTACATCGCCTGGTTTCAGAGAGTAGGAAGGGATATTAACAGCTCCGCCATTTACCATAATATGTTTGTGCGAAACCAATTGACGCGCAGCGCTACGTGTAGGAGCTATGCCTAAGCGGTAAACGGTGTTGTCTAAACGGGCTTCCAGCAACTTTATCAGGTTATCGCCTGTAGAACCTTTACGACGGGATGCTTCCTGGTAAGTATTGCTGAACTGGCGTTCTAAAACGAGGTAAGTGAACTTAGCTTTTTGCTTTTCTTTAAGCTGGATGGCGTATTCGCTCGGTGTTTTACGTTTGCGGTTAGCGCCGTGCATTCCGGGAGGATTGCTGTTTTTGCTCAGATTTTTACCTGAACCTAGAATAGGTTCGCCGAAAATGCGGCAGATTTTGTTTTTGGGACCTGTGTAACGTGCCATTTTTTTGTATTATAGTCGGTTTTTAAAAAATTTCAACGCTTCATATAAAAACCGGAAATCGGAAACGTCGAATAGTTAGTATGAATAAATTGACCGATAAGGACTACATACATAAGCCTGTAGTCCTTATCGGGTATATCATGTTTGATTAAACTCTTCTTTTCTTAGGAGGACGGCAACCGTTATGTGGCAACGGAGTGATATCCTTGATGCTTGTTACTTCGATACCACTGTTCGATACGGAGCGAATAGCGCCTTCACGACCAGAACCGGGACCTTTCACATATATATCCGCTTTTTTCATACCCGCGTCCAATGCTACTTTGGCAGCATCAGCAGCAGCTTGTTGTGCTGCATACGGTGTATTCTTTTTAGAACCACGGAATCCCATTTTACCGGCAGAAGACCAACTGATAACCTGGCCTTGTTTGTTGGTAAAACTGATAATAATGTTATTGAATGTAGCGCTGATATGCACATCTCCATGCGTATCTACCTTTGCTACACGCTTTTTGGCCGCTACTTTTGCCGAGCCTGTTTTTGCCTTTGCCATTTTAATGTTAATAAAGGTAATCTGTTAAAAATAGACCTAGTAAAATACTAAGCTGCATGTCCCCTAACCTGCCAAGAAGTAAACAATAAGGCTCCGGAAGAAATGCATTTGTGTCGTTGAATTACTTCTTTGGCGCTTTTTTCTTACCCGCAACGGTTTTACGTTTACCTTTCCGTGTACGACTGTTGGTACGGGTGCGTTGACCGCGTAAAGGCAAGCCTTTGCGGTGACGAAGACCGCGATAACATGCAATATCCATAAGGCGTTTGATGTTCATTTGCACTTCAGAGCGCAACTGACCCTCAACTTTAAATTCGCCGTTTATTATATTACGGATTGCGGCTTGCTCATCATCATTCCACTCGCTCACTTTCTTGTTTACGTCAATGCTTGACTTGTTCAAGATGTAACGAGCGGTGCTACGTCCGATACCAAAGATGTACGTTAGGCCTATTTCACCACGTTTGTTTTTGGGAAGATCAATACCAGCTATACGAGCCATTTATTCTGATTTTAAATTTTAAACTTCAAATTTTGGACGAATGCATCCAATATTCAAAAATTATCCCTGGCGTTGTTTAAAACGGGGATTCTTTTTGTTGATAACAAATAATACACCTTTGCGACGTACGATCTTACAATCTGCACTACGCTTTTTAATGGCTGCACGAACTTTCATTTTATTATAGATTTTATTTTAAACTCCTGATTTAGTGCTTATTACATCGGCATCATTTTCATGCCTATTTGTACCTGTAAATAATTCTACCCCTGGACAAATCATAAGGACTCATTTCCACACCCACTTTATCGCCAGGTAGAATACGGATATAGTGCATGCGCATTTTGCCGGAAATGGTAGCCAGAATTTCGTGGCCGTTTTCCAGGCGTACGCGGAACATAGCATTAGACAATGCTTCTACTATATTACCATCTTGTTTAATGAGAGACTGTTTTGCCATATTTTACAAAAGGACTGCAAATGTAGGCAGAAGTTTTCTGAATATCAAAAAAACTTTATTAGCACAAGTTGTGTGCCTGGTAAGGAGCGAAATGCTCCCCTCAAAGCAATTCTGTTGAGCGGAGGAGCATCAGCTCAGCAAAGATAGGAGAAATTCGTTATCAGCATCAAAGGATGTAGAGGGAATGGGACGTTTTATATTAATTAAAGAGAGTTACCTTTTATAAGCATTTAGTTATTAGGGGACAAGCATTGTTAGTATTTCTTGATTCTTTAACATTGACGCAAGAAGGCGCACCAAAGATTTTCTTAACAATGGTTTGTTGGATAAATGCCTTACTTTTACGCCGTTAAAATCGATATATATGAATAGAAAAATTCTATTCCTGGCTACAGGAATGGTACTAGCAACAGGCTCCTTTGCGCAAAAGGATAAGTTGAGAGAAGCTACCAAAGAATTGGAAAAAGGGCAAACAGAAAAGGTTAAACCTAACGAGGCTGCCGCCGTTACTGCGTACCAAAAAGCTAAAGAGGCTATTGATGCTGCCACAGCACATCCTGATACGAAGGACAACGCCAAGGCCTGGTTGACTAAAGCCTCCATATATATAGGTATGCAGGAATTCCAATCCTTAAATGCCGATCAGCCCTATCGCGAAGGCGTTGCTGCGCTGAAGAAGGCTTTTGAACTGGATAAAAAGCTGGAGTCGGATGAACAAGTGCCGGCTATGCTGGCTAATGGCGCTTTTTATGCGTTTAATGATGGGGTGCGCACCTACAATAATTCGGAGTACAACGAAGCTTTCGATCGCTTTAAGGCGGGTGCCGATCTGATGGGCGCCGATAAAGATAAGAAATTCATCCTTTGGCCTGCAGTAGATACCATAAGAGCGCAAACGCATATGTTCATGGGTTATACCGCCTTCTACGGGGAGAAATATGATCAGGCTATTGCTATTCTGGAGCCATTAAAGAATAGCCCTTATTTAGGCGACGAATCCAATATTTACCTGATCCTCTCTATGGCCTATGATAAGGTAGGAAAAAAGGAGCAGCAACTGGCCGTTTTGCAGGAAGGGAAGAAGAAGTTTCCTGCCGACAAGAACCTGGCCAATGCAGAGCTCAACTATTATATCAATTCCGGCAAATTGGAGGATATGGTTGTTAAACTGGATGAGGCTATAACCCAGGAGCCCAACAATCCAGAATTGTATTTGAATAAAGGAATAATCTTCGCTGGAATGGCCTTCCCCGGAAAAGGTGCAGCGGCCCCGGCCAATTCGGCGGAATTGGGCAAGAAGGCAGAAGATGCCTATTTAAAAGCTACCTCTTTGGAACCAGGCAATGCTACTTATAGCTATCAGCTTGGAGCATTTTACTTTAATCAGGCAGCCGATATTAATGGTCGAATGAACCAGCTGGGCACTTCTAAAGCGGATCAGGCCAAGTACAATGAAATGTTAACGCAAAGAAATAACCTTTTTGAAAAGGCATTGCCGGCATTGGAAAAAAGTAAGGAAGGTTTTGCCGCAAAAGGCAGCAATCTGGTAGGAGAAGAAACAAAGTTCTATTATAATTGCCTGACGGCCTTAAAAGAGATTTATGTTATTATGGATCAATCCGAAAAGGTTAAGGCGATCAAAGCCGCTATAGAACAGCTGAACCGGTAAATTTTAAAAAGTATATTATTTTTAAGGACAGATCGCCAGATCTGTCTTTTTTTTATGGCTTTGCTCCCAATAGTAAGCCCAGCGCACTACTTCGCTATAAGTTGCTATCCCTTTCTGTTGCCCATGGAAGCGCAGGTATTCATCGTAAAGCGAAGTAGTAAACCGGCGGAAGCTGCTCCTGTATTTTCTTTGCATAGCCCTGAGTGTTTCGAGGTCGCCCTGGCTCTGCCGGTTTAAGCTACTGAATACATCTTTTGCTATGGTGCTGTCCCGGTCCCGGAGTTCGGAGTAGGCGTATAAAAAGAGGTTAAAGTAAGCCGAATAACGAAAGGCAACATGATGGCTTTCTGCACAAAGAATATAGGCGATAAGATTCGCTTCGTCTTCTGCTGCAATGCCCACCTGGTGTGCCATTTCGTGGCTAACAACAAAGGGGTGCATAAATGGGGGAATAAATTTATTGAATTGTGCTTCGCCGGATAAAGGGTTGTAATATCCTTGAATACCTATATAGTTTAACATGTATCCCAGGGTTGTGGGCTTTACCTTCAGGAGTGCCAGTTTGTGTTGCGCCCATTCCTGGTAATCTGCATTGGCCTGTTTGTTTACCTGGCGTAACCCCGGAAATGAATTCACCTGTGGTCTTTCCATGTTCATTTTTGTTACCAATTCCTTAGTGAGTTTAACCAGGGCTTCTTCATTCCAGGTTACCTGGTTCAGGTCCCAATGGGCAAACAAGGGCGGACGGGCATAATTGCCACCCCAAAGTATAATAAATAGCAGGTATATAACTGTAGGAAAGGTCAGCAACCTTAATAGTTCCGTCCATAAGTCGTTACGGTTCTTTTTTATCGTAAATAAGAAGTAAATGACCCGTATGAGGAGCAATAAAAGCGCCAGCCCGAGCATAAGATATAGGAAATCGCCTAAACTGAGGGGGACCTTATTTAATAAAAAGCTGCGGAAATGTTGCAGGGGTTGAAAAATATAGTGTATATAGAAACCCAGGAAGGTCGAGTTCGTAGCCAGAGCATAATGCAGGGTAATGATGACCAGAACCAAAGCAGACAAGAATATAATTCGAAGGCGAAGCTTGTTCATACGTTATATGATAAAAGGGGATAGCTTAAGGTGGTGTAAAAGGAGCTATGGCAGACTTTGCGCAACCTAAATTTAGTTAACTTTACTATTATGACGAAAAACATATTGATAAAATTTGTTTTTACAATGTTATTAATTGGGCTGGCGGTAAACAGCAATGCCCAATTTGTTCGGCTGGACTTGGGCATAAATGGCCTTACCTGTTCGCAGTGCTCGAGGAGCGTGGACATGCAATTGCGTAAGCTGCCTTTTGTAGAGAATGTGCAGATGGATCTGAAGCATACGCGAGCTATTATTCAATTGAAAAAGGCAGTGCCGGTAGATATCGCTGCCGTAGCAAAGGCTGTAGAGAATGCGGGTTTCTCGGTACGGCACTTAAAGGCTGAGGTGCAGGAAGGCTTTTTTGTTAAAGAAGCCAACCAGGACTGCTGGCTTGTAAGAGATGATGCTTATGTACTTTTGCAACCCAGTGGCAATGGCCAGGTGGCTAGTTTGCAGTTCGTGGGCAAAGAGTATATGCCGAAACAGGAGTTTAAAAATTATGCGTTGCCAACAACTATATCCTGTAAAGGAAACAAACGCTATTATGTAATCGCTTTGGAGCAATAAAAACAGCTCCCGCCGTACAACGGGAGGAACGGGTGCTATATTTCAGTGAAAAAAGGAATCATTTTACTTTATTTAATCGGCGCCCTGCCGGCATGCGGACAGGAGCTCTATCCGCTTAGCGAACCGGCCAGTACGCTCCCTAAAGGGGTGTTGGGCGTGAGGTTGTTTTCTGAAACGTATAAGGAAGTGAACCAATGGCGCAATATGACTGCGTTGCGGTTAATGTATGGTGCAACCCCCAGGTTTTCGGTGTATCTTACAGGCATTACTTCTAATCATCATGGCAAAAAAATGCCTGTCGAATTCCCATTTCACAATACACCCGAACGGGGTGCCCACTATCCTTATAAATTCAACGGCTTGCACTTGTACGGGAAGTACCGTTTTTTTTCAGCCGATGCTGAACGGTCCCACCTGAGGATGGCCGCTTATGTCGAAGGTACCTGGGTGAAAACGACGCATCATGAAACGGAACCCGATTTAATGATGGGCGATAATTCCGGCGTAGGTTTGGGATATATCGGGACTTTTCTTTATCGAAAATTTGCTGTTTCGGCAACGATAAGTGCCATCATACCATTCGCTTATTCGGGCAATTCGCCCGATCCCATAGCAACGTTTCCGGACGTTCCGGTAAATACCCGTTATGGAAAGGCGCTGACTTATAGTCTCTCTTTTGGGTATTTGTTGTTTCCCCGCAATTATCGAAGCTACGATCAGCTTAATCTGAATTTGTACCTGGAGTTCCGCGGGAAAGCATTCGAAACGGCTCGTGTTTGGGTTTTTGCCGGTACACCGCGATCGTATTTGCTGGCACCGGAACGGTATCCTCCGGCCTTGCAGAGTGGATATTATCTTGATGTCAGTCCGGGTGCCCAACTGATTTTGAGATCGAATACGCGGATCGATTTTTCCGTTACTTTTAGTTCGGTAGGTACTTCTTATGCGCGCCTATATCCTGTGTATACCGTTGGTATTCAGCGGTATTTTTTTTCGAGGAAATAAAGAGACCTAAAAGGGATGCTGGAGGAGGGGAGGATTATCTGGAGTCAAAGCTACACGAGGCGCCGGTTCAGAAAGGGAAATACACAATGAGTTTATGTCTGATACCAAAAAGGCTGCCCAATAATACGAGCAGCCTTTTTGGTCTGGATACAGACACTGATTAGTAACCCATATCCATACCGCCGCCTGGCATAGCAGGCATAGCAGGTGCTGATTTAGGTTCAGGCTTGTCAGCGATCACACATTCTGTAGTCAGGAACATAGAAGCGATAGACGCTGCATTTTCCAGTGCCACACGACTAACTTTTGTAGGATCAATTACACCCGCTGCAAATAATTTTTCAAATTGCTCCGTACGGGCGTTAAAGCCGAAGTCAGCTTTACCCTCTTTGATTTTTTGTACGATGATGGAACCTTCCAGTCCGGCATTCTCAACGATAGTACGGATAGGCGCTTCCAGGGCTCGGCGTATAATAGCAATACCGGTTTCTTCATCGCCATTTTCACCTGCTACCTTGTTCAGAGCGTCGATGGCCCGGATATAAGCTGTACCACCACCGGCAACAATACCTTCTTCTACGGCAGCGCGGGTTGCATGTAAAGCATCGTCAACGCGATCTTTCTTCTCTTTCATTTCTACTTCGGAAGAAGCACCAACGTACAATACTGCTACACCACCACTTAATTTAGCCAAGCGCTCCTGAAGTTTTTCACGATCGTAATCGGAAGTAGTTGTTTCCAGTTGTGCTTTGATTTGGTTAATGCGGGCTGTGATATCTGCTTTCTTACCTTTACCGCCAACAACAGTTGTGTTGTCTTTATCTATGGTGATACTTTCGGCTTGTCCAAGATAGGCAAACTCTGCATTTTCCAGTTTGTATCCTTGTTCTTCGCTAATAACGGTACCTCCAGTTAATTTGGCGATATCTTCCAGCATCTCCTTACGGCGATCTCCGAATCCGGGAGCTTTTACCGCCGCAATTTTCAAAGAACCACGCAGTTTGTTAACAACCAAAGTAGCCAACGCTTCGCCATCAACATCTTCAGCAATGATCAACAACGGACGGCCGCTTTGTACTACTTTTTCCAGGATAGAAATGATATCCTTCATAGTGCTGATCTTTTTGTCAAAAATCAGGATAAAAGGATTGGCCAATTCAACCTGCATCTTTTCTGTGTTGGTAACGAAATAGGGAGAAAGATATCCACGGTCAAATTGCATACCTTCTACAACATCTACCGTTGTATCTGTATTTTTAGACTCTTCAACCGTAATAACACCTTCGTTACCCACTTTGGCCATTGCTTGTGCAATCAGCTTACCAATTTCATTATCGTTGTTAGCAGAAATAGTACCTACCTGCTCAATTTTTTCGATATCGTTCCCTACTTTCTGAGCTTGTTTTTTCAGGTGGGCTACAACCGCCTTAACTGCTTTATCAATACCTTTTTTCAGGTCCATTGGGTTAGCTCCCGCGGCAACATTTTTTACTCCTTCGCTAACAATAGCCTGGGCTAATACTGTAGCGGTAGTAGTACCGTCACCGGCGATATCAGCAGTTTTGCTGGCTACTTCTTTTACCATTTGAGCGCCCATATTCTCAATAGAATCTTCCAATTCTATTTCTTTTGCAACGCTTACGCCGTCTTTGGTAATTGCAGGTGCACCGAATTTTTTCTCGATAACAACGTTACGACCTTTAGGGCCTAAAGTAACTTTTACGGCATCCGCCAGGGTGTCAACGCCTTTTTTCATTTTGTTGCGGGCGTCAATATTAAAAAGAATTTGTTTTGCCATTTTATATGAGTTGTTTTATAGTTTTTCTAACAATTTCCTAAGGACTATCTGTTATGTACTACCGTCAGTCCCGGTCGTTTGATTAAATGATAGCAAGAATATCGCTTTCTCTCATGATCAGCAGATCTTCACCGTTGTAGTTCAGTTCCGTTCCGGCGTATTTACCATATAGTACTGTATCGCCTGGCTTAACCGTAACGGGTTCGTCAGTTTTCCCCGGTCCGGCAGCAACAACAACGCCACGTTGTGGTTTTTCTTTTGCTGTGTCAGGAATGATGATGCCGCCTGCAGTTTTAGTTTCAGCTGCAGCAGGTTTTACGATCACTCTGTCGTGTAGCGGGGTAATACTAGCTTTCTTAGCCATAATTTTTAATGCTTATTTAAGTTTTTAAATTGAAATGTAGAAAATATACTGTCATTAAGCTGATCAGATACAATCAGTTTTAGCTAAAAATGTGCCAATGGTAATTTGTTGCCATTTTTTCAGGTTGACGCAGGCTATCGCGTATTTTCTGAACCTTAATACGGTCAAAATTGCACTAAGCCTTTTGTTGGAGCCACCAGGCTTGGCAGGTGTATTGCCGTCTTGCCGGTATGCATACTGAGAGTTTGTCTTATCCTGATATTATTAGGATAAGACAAACCGCTTGTTTTTCTAGGCAGATGAGCAGTTGATTGTCAGGATAATGGCTGTTTTGTTGCCGAAGCGTTCAGGGTAGAAGGCTTTCCCCGAGAGGGAGTGGAGGTAGCCGGAGGGCTGATATTGCCGTTATTTCATTACTTTTGAAACTGTTTCCTTAAAACGGCGGATACCGGCGTAGTTCTGCCAAATGATCATATGGTTTTCATGACGTTCGAGCAAAGAAAAAATACAAAAGCACTGGCCTGGACTTTGGGGGTGCATGTTTTACTTTTTATTATTTTCGTGGTGTTCCGGTACACCTTACCCGTTCAGATTCCCGTAGAAGATCTTGGTATGGAAGTAAACTTGGGTACATCAGAGCAAGGGTTCGGGATGGATCAACCTGAATTGACGGAAGCTCCCGCTGCTGTTCAGAGCGCTTTGCAGGCGCAGGCAAGATCGGCTGCAGCTGCGCAGCATACCGATATCAATACGGCAATCGATGAGGATGCTCCCGCTGTGCATCTTGCAGCAAAGCCGGAAAAAAAGAAGAACGACCGTGACTTGGCGAATAACAAAAATAAAAAGGCGACGGCGCAACAAAATACGAGACAAAGAACACCCCAGGCAACACAATCAGCCCGTTATGTTTACCCGGGGGCAATAGGGAAAGGCGGTAACAGCGCCCAGAATAATAAACCGGGAGGAAATGAGGGCATCGGACAGGGTGAGGGCGATATGGGTGTGCCTGGAGGCACCCCTGATGCAACTGCCTATTCGGGCGTTCCCGGTGGCGGCGGTACATCTATCGGACATTCTATTTCCGGCAGAACAATCATAAGCCGGCCAGATCCTAAGGCCGAATTCCGGGAAGGCGGCAAGGTTGTTATACGGGTAACAGTTAACCGGGAAGGGCAGATCACTAACTCCAGGGTGATCTCGGCTGCTAACGCCACAATACGTGCCCTGGCATTGAAAAAGATGCAAAGTGTACGTTTCAATCAATCCTCTTCGGCGCCTGCCGAACAGTTCGGGAATATTACATTCGATTTTAAAGCCACCCGTAAATAAATGCTTTAATACAAAAAGCTTGCGATGGGACTACAGGTCATATAAACGGGTAATGATATTCGATCTGTCGCATGGCATGTGTAAATAATTATGCATGTTTTGGAATAGTGAGTTCAAGAAATGCAGGGACAGAAGGATATATATGTGGCTCTCGGCAACAGGTAGTATACTTTTATTGATGGTATTTTTCTTCCTTGTCGTGATCTTACGGGCTCCAGGATGTCTAAATCACAGGGTAAGGTGATGGATAAACTGGGGCAACAGGGAAGACGGAACTAAGGTTTGCTTTTACCTCTTTCCAGATCTGATTTGTATTCTTTAATGGCTTTGTACAGGGATATGGCTAACTGTTGCTGTCCTGTTTCAGAATTCAGATAGGCTTCATCATCAGGGTTGTTAATGAAACCCAATTCGGTCAACACACCCGGCATCGCACTATTAGCCAACACCTGGAGACTTTTTTGCTTAACACCCAGGTCTCCGCGGTTAACAGCCTGGTATTGGTTCTGAATCTTTCCGGCCAGGTTGGCGCTCCGGTTTAAAAATGCCTGCGAATAGTGCGCTACGATAACTTTTGTTAGTGGATCGTTCTCATCCAGCAATCCGGGCTCTTCGGTTATATTTTCGCCAAATTCGCCTATTGCTTTTTCTTTCTCATCGGTACGTGTTAGCCCAAGCACATAGGTCTCTGTACCGCTTGTCGAGGTTTCCCTGTGATGAATCGTTTTATATACAGGTACCGATCTTTTCTTTCTTCCTTTGCCTATTGTTCGGGTTCCTGTCCGGACCCGTTCGTACCGGCCGGCAGTAGAATTGACATGTACAGAAATAAAAAGGTCCCCTGAAGCCCTGTTAGCGATGGTGCCCCGTTCTTTGAGTTCTATAAAAACATCACTATTCCTGGTGTAGACGATCTTTAAATCAGGAATGCTGTCTTTTAATAATTTGCCTAGTTTTTGTACTACGGCCAACGCAATACTTTTCTCATTTGAATAGCTGCCTATAGCGCCGGGATCTTTTCCGCCGTGCCCGGCATCGAGAACTATCGTTTTAAGCGTTTTCCCGGCAGATTGTGCCCTGACCTTTGGCTGAATACCGGTCAGAATACTTATGCTGGTAAATAGATATATTAAATATTGTTTACGGAATAATGGACGTGCTGACAAAATCATTTTCGAAAATTATGTTGCATTCGGCAATAAGAATAACTGCGATTTGCAAAATAAATTATGCTTTTACCTGGTTATTTATAATGGAGGCTGCAAAATAATTTTTTTTATTAAAAATTTCTCTAAAAAAATCAAATGCCAGGTCAAAAAGTATCGCTTATTTTTGCACAATTACATGAACCTTCCGGGAGAAAAATTATTTGCATATTTTAATGGCTGCCGCCTTTTGGCGGTGGCTATTTTAATTTTATGCAATTTCACAGTGGCGCAGGGGCAGGCCGGGGCTGACTCGCTTTCAATAAAATGGGATTCTTTATTAATTAATGGACCTGTAGATACGCTTCGAAAAGACAGTGTATTGGCAGAAAGAGAGAAAAAGGATGATGCTATCCTGCAGCAGAATGCCACGTTGCGCAAGGAAGAAGAACTGGGCATCAAGATTGCCCGGGATGCGTTGCCGGCTGTTGTAACTACAACTGCCAAGGATTCAGCTGTATTGAACATGAAGGAAAATATGTTTTACCTTTATGGAGATGCTAAGGCGTCTTACGAAGACGTAGAAATTACTTCGGGTAAGCTTATTTTCTCCCAGGCAACTAATGTGCTTTCGGCCGAGCCCTTTTTGGATACTACAGGAAAAAAAGCCTCTACGCAGGAATTCAAGCAAGGCGGCGAACTTTTTACTTATGATACTTTAAAATATAATTTTAAGAGTAAAAGAGCCATAGTACGCAATGCCCGTTCAAAATACGGCGAAGGTTATGTCATCAGTACCCAGATAAAAAGAAACCCCGATGAGAGCATTTATGGGCTGGGTAATATTTATACAACCTGCAACCTCGAACATCCGCATTTTGGTATCCGGGCACGGAAGATTAAGGTCGTTCCCGGAAAAATAATAGCCAGCGGCTTTGCTAAGCTGGAAATCCAGGATATTCCCACACCCCTGATTTTGCCGTTTGGTATGTTTCCCATTAAACAGGGGCAAAGATCGGGTTTCATATTGCCTACCTATACATTGGAAGAAAGACGCGGTCTCGGGTTGCAACAGGGTGGCTATTATTTTGCTGTAAATGATTACTTGGGGGTCATTGCCCAGTTTAATATATTTTCAAAAGGAAGTTGGGCTGCGTTCACAACGGCTCAATATACCAAGAGATATCAATACAACGGTACTTTTTCTCTGCAATACGCCTATAATAAACTGGGCGAGGTATATGAGCCTATGAACGAGATTTCAAAAGACTTCCAGGTCAACTGGAATCATCAGGTGGACCCTAAAGCCCGACCAGGAACCAGCTTTGGCGCTTCTGTTAATTTCGGAACAAGAAGTTACAATCGCCTGAATGGCATCGGCGTGGCCAATGCATTGAATAACCAGTACGGTTCTTCTATCTCTTACGGGAAAACCTGGAAAAACAAACCGTACTCGCTTACCGTCGCTGCAAGGCATAGTCAGAATACCCAATCAGGGATGGTAACCATCGGTTTACCTGATATCAATTTTAACCTGGGGCAGTTTTCTCCTTTTCAACGAAAGGTCATGACGGGAACGCCGCGTTGGTATGAGAAGATAACGGCAACCTACTCGGTTTCGGCAATGAACCGGCTGAATTTTTATGATACTGCGTTCAGCATTAATGAGCTTTCTTTCCGTGACTTCGACAACGGCATCAAACATACGGCATCCATCCAGACTAACTACAACATTTTCAGATACCTGAATTGGAACATTTCCGTACCCTATAATGAATACTGGAATACCAAGCAGTTATACGTGGGCTATAATAACAGTACCCGGCGCCTGGACACCCTGTCTTTCCGTACCGGCTTTTTTACCAGCCGCGATTTCAATATAAGCACGTCCGTAAGTACCCGTGTGTACGGGCTGAAAACCTTTAAAAAGGGCAGAGTTGCCGGTATACGGCATGTGTTGACACCTTCGCTTTCTGCCAGCTACCAGCCGGGGTTTGCTTTCGCCCCCTTTGGATATATGTATGAAACCTACTTGTCTGAGAATGGCATGCGTGTGTTTAAGTCCCCTTACGACATCACACCTATTGGTGGTCCCACCAATTATGAGCAGAATGGTTCTATAGGTTTTCGCCTGGACAATAACCTGCAGATGAAGGTAAGGGGCAAAGATTCGGCCGGCGCAGCCAAAACTACTATCATTGGGCTGGTTGACGGTCTTTCTGTAAATGCTTCGTATAACATGTTTGCCGACTCTTTTAACCTGTCGGCAATCAATATGAGTTTTCGTACTTCGTTGTTGAAAATATTCAACGTTTCGGCTAACGCCACTTTCGATCCTTACAAATGGGAAGGTAAACGCAGAACATCACAATATCTTATGGCCGCTGACGGTGGTCTGGCGCAGTTCGTAAATGGAAATGCTTCCCTGAGTTTTTCGCTCAACGGCGAAAAGAAGAATAAAAAGGAACAGGAAGATGCCATAAAAGGCAACGACCAGGTAAAGAGATTATTACAAAATGGCGGTATAGACGATTATTACGACTTCAATATTCCCTGGAACTTATCTGTCAACGCCAGCATTAATGTAAACAGGCAACGATGGGATGAAGGGAAGGATACTCTTGTGCTGACCCCGAATCTTACCTTTTCAGGTGGCTTTAACCTTACGGAACGCTGGCGGGTTAATATCAATAGTGGTCTGTTGTTTCAGCGGTACCAAAAACCTGCTTTGGGCTATACTTCTATTGATATCAGCCGTGACCTGCATTGCTGGCAGATGAACCTCAACCTGATACCTTTTGGCTTTTACAGGAGCTTCAATTTTACATTACAGGTTAAAGCAGCTGTTCTTCAGGATTTGAAATTGACGCGGCGTAGGGCTTTTCAGGACAATTCTCGGTTCTAGCCCGGCATATATCGGCCGCATATCCTAGTTTAGTAACCTTGCTCACCCCATCAGGAATTTTTACATCTAGATTAAGATGGAGAAAAATTAGCTCAGTTAGATTGTGTAGCGGCGTATTATTCCTGTTTCACATCATCGTCTGATCCATCGTCTTCTACACCTTTTTTTAGGGGATCCCAACTTATATTGACTTTGCCGTCGTCTCCATCTTTTGCCCGCAGGTATATAATGATACCTTTGTCCTTGCGTGGTTTTAAGCCCTTTGCAATTCTTTCTTCGTCTTTCTTGGGATTACGCAATGGAATTGCAATGCTCATGTCTGTACCTCTGTCAAAGGCATATACGCCATCAATATTCATAGTTAGCGCGCTGGATTCAATGCGCATGTCATTTATAGTGATCTTCCCGTGGTTGATGTAAAAATCACTCCTCATTGTTTTGAATGTGACATGAGAGAGATTCCTGTTTTTAAATAAAAATTTCTTGATCGATTCAAATGGTGGAAAGTTATTGAGTTCACCGTTATTCAAAACAAAAGCAATCTTTCCGTTCATGGAGTTCTTAACCAGACTACCGTCGGTATGCAGCGTTCCCCTGATGTCCATATCGGCAGAAAAGCTGCCCTCCAGATGTTCCGGCTTCAGGGTCTGCTGGCCAAAATTTTCGAAGGCGTAAAATAGCTTGTCCACATGTATATTGTTCACTTTCGCTTTTATACTGAAGGGATTTTGTTTTTCAAGAGTCAGAAGATTGGCAGAAGCATCCAGGGCGCCGCCGGCATGCTGCAATGTGACATGGGGTATCGTAATACCTTTATCTGTCAGGTCAATCTTTGCATTGATGTTTTGGGCGTTGAACTTGTTATAGGACAATCGGGCTATACTAGCCTCGATATGCATACTGCTTTTTTCCATCAGCGATTCCAGCCTGCCCGATATACGCGCAATCTTATGATTCCGTTTCTTTTTGCTTTCCCGCACTTTTTTTTGCCTTGGCGCAATTAGGCTGGTGAATTCATTCAGGTTGATGCCGGCACTTTGAATGCGCCAGTTGAAGCTCACCCTGCCCGGGTCCAGGAAATACACATTCATAAAGTTTTGGGCAGTACCTTCAAGTGTTACGGTACTTTTCTGGGAAGACAGGGTTGTATTACGGAGCAACAGATCGTTGCCTACAAATTCGATATCCAGGTTACATCTTTTAAAAGTCAGTGAGCGGGGAATATAGATTAAGGCTGCGTCCTTAATTTTTACATGTCCATACATACTGTGCCGGAATGTATCGGTAGCTAATACCGGTCCGGTGTAGTTAAGATCAACATCGGCGGTTCCGCTTTTAAAATCGAATGTATTATCGATAATGTCATTCAGGCGCTCTACCGGAAACTTAGAAGCTAATTTCAGTTTCATCAGGGGGTTGATCAAGCCGTAGAGCACAATAGAATCAGCCTTAAAGGTAATATCATAGAAGGATGCTGAAACCGACGATATGATGATCGCAGAATTATCGTCGCCACGACCCTTATTGGGGATAAAATAGTTGACAAATTGACCTTTTAGGCTTGTTTTTTCAAGCTTTCCGTAAGGGGTCGATAAAATATTATCAGCGGCTTGCCATTGGGCATTTACCAGGGGCGTATCGGGGTATTGAAAAGATCCGTTCACCCTGACTGTTACTGCAATATTGTCTCTCAGATCGAAACTGTCGAGCTTCTTGGCAATATGCCGTGACAGATAGGAGGTGCCTTCTTTGAAGCCGATTGAAGGCGCATTAATGCTAATGACATAGTCGACTGGTTTATGGCCAAAGTTGAATATGCAGCCAAACCGGATCGAGGTGCCATCTACATTAATATCCTGAGGTGGCAGGCTAAGCTGTTTCGTGTCTTTATTAAATACAATATGCAATGGCGCTCTCAGTTCTTTGTCCTTTACAAATCCACCTTTATCCAGATTAAAACCGAGTTGGTGGAAGTAAGCCCTGGTAAGGGTATGTATATCCAATAGGTTGCCTTTCCGGTCAATGATACCATTTAATTCCTTGATAGTTACTTTAAATTGTTTGTTGCGTTCAAAATGATCATAGGTAAACAATACATTCTCAATTCCGAAATGGGCAATGTCAATTTCTTTTCCTTTTTTTCGACTCTTATTCTCTTTCTTTTTAAACAGGTAAGTATTTGTATATCCGGTTTTGTCTGCAAATAGGTACACAGCACCATCAGCTATAGTTACTTTCATTACCCTTGGGTGTTTTGTCAATAATGAAAGCACGTTGATCTTAATATAAACAGAGCCCAGTTCTAACAGGTTTTTTCTATGCGATGCATACATGCTGTCGCTCAGCGTTACACCGGCCAGGCGAATGCCTACATTGGGAAAGCCTTTCAACAGGGCGGGCTCCATGTCTTCAATATGGAAATTGCCATTTATATTGTCGCTAACGGCGCTCGTGATCTTCTCCAGTAATTCCTTTTTGTGGTTGTTGATATACCAGGCCATAACCAACCAGGCAATGGCTAATAGCATAAGTGAACTTAAAAAGATAATGGTCGTGATTTTCGCCCATTGAGGCAGCTTCAGGTATTGTGCCTTTCCCTTTTTAATTAAATTTTTTCGTTCCGATCCTGCCATAAGGATATGGTTTAATACAGTAAATTAAGCTTTATTTATGTAAATTAAGCCATAAGTGCTGCATTTTTTCTGTTCATGGGGGAATCCTGGAAAAGGTATTCAAAAAGAAAAAAGGGAGAACCCGGGGATTGTGATCGGCTATGGGTAAAAAAACAGGGCGGTATTGCCCCAAAGTGCCGGTTATGGAAGTCTATTCAATTGTTAAAATACTGAATGCGGTACTGGCATCAGCATGCAAAGTTGTTTGCGGATAATGTTTGCGGATATGCACCAGGTTACAGCGAACAGCTATGTCTTCTGGTATACGATATATTTTTTTATTGTTTTCTTCAGAGACAAGGTAGACTTCAAGTGATTTAAATATATGACTTACTGCATCATTCATAAGGACGCAAATTTAAGTTTTATCCGCAAAAGAGCGCTTGACAATTTGGCAAAATTGCAAGATTATCTTGTCTGGATATGCTTGTATTTATCGGCGGAAAGCGGCATTGTTGGCAGCCGATACCGGAGACAGAATGCCCTTCCCGTTTATATTATAACGCATGCGCCTGCCACTCTTCCCACAGGCTTTCCAGTTCGGAGAGGATCATTGCGGTAGCCCCCCATATAAACCGGTCGGGCGCCAGCAAA
>JBEBWN010000040.1:0-17150 GCA_040392235.1 Taibaiella helva
TGATATTTTTAAATAAGCATAATGTTTAGGTGTACTCAGCATTCTTTCACCCAGCAACTCCTTCTTAAAATCTGCATTCAGCTCTTTTAATATAAAAGGAAGTTCGAGCGTGCCAAACCAGGCATCCACTTCCGGGATTTCCTTGGCCAGGTCGCCGCGGTCACGCTCGCTCAGGCAACCGGTAACATATACCTTGTCCAGGCGTCCGGCCTCTTTGTAAGATACCTGTTCGAGGATGGTATTAATGGATTCCTCTTTTGCCTTATCAATGAAGCCACAGGTATTCACCACAACAATATTATGGTCCCATTTTTCATTTTCATGCGTCACCGGAATGTCATTGGCTTTCAATTGCCCGCTCAGCACCTCGCTGTCCACCAGGTTTTTGGAACAACCCAGTGTAATAATGTTTACTTTGTTCTGCTTTAATGTTCTGCTTTTCATCCCTTCTATTGAAGCTGCAAAGGTAAGTTAAATCATTTTTAAATAGCTTACAGCCTCAGTAAAGGCATAACTGCCCGGTTGGGTACTAAAATGGAGGACGCAATACCCGGTTTCCCTGTGCTTTTTGAAAAATGGCCATATAATAAACCGGCATAAACAGACCTATTGTCGCCCGTTTATGCCGGTTGTAATATTGTTAAACTACACTACGCCGGGTTAATGGTATTTTGTCGATTGGCTATCCCCTAGTGGGTTGCTCATCAACTTGTTGCAGCCTTTTGGTTTTGCCTTTTGACCTGATATCACCTCCTCATTTAAATATAAATCTTTTCCTATTTTATCAATCCCTGCTCCAGGGCAACCCGTACCAGCTCGCCCGTATTGTGCACACCGAGCTTTTGGTAAAGGGAAAGCCGGTGATTTTCGATAGTCCGGTGGCTTAGAAAAAGCTCTGCTGCCATTTCATTATTGGTTTTTCCTCTCGAAAGCAATTCCAGTATTGTCTGCTCCCGTTGTGTTAATTTATAAGTAGTGACTTTGGTCCGGGCACCTAGGGCGTTTTGCAATAAGAGCTCCTTTATTTCTGGTTGCAAAAACTGCTCGCCGTTAAAGACCGTCTCAATAGCTTGTACCAGTATGTCCAGCCTGGCGCTTTTCAATACATAGCCATAACATCCCTGTTGCATCATTTCCTTTATATCATATACATTATCCACACTGGATAGCACTAATACTTTTAAGGAAGGGTGGTTAATGGCAATGTCTTTCATCAGCTCTTTTCCGGTCGTGTCGGGAAAATGCATGTCCAATAATAATACATCAGGTAATTCCCTGAGGAGGCCGTTACGTAATTCGGTACCATTATTATATAATGCTTGGATAATAAAGCGAGGATCGGCGCGTAAAAGTTGGGCAATACCGGATGCTACCATAGGATGATCATCGGTAACCGCTACTCGGATTGTATTCATCTGGTTGAAGTAATCGATTTTATAGCCAGGTCTTATTTTAGCCTGGCTTTCGGTATAAACAGCCGTCAATGGCTATTGTCTGCCGGGTAAAGTAATGCAATAATTATAAGCTGGCGAAAAAAAATAAGGCGTTCTGTTATTCCCCCGGATGAAAAAGGGGAGGGAATCATTTCTTTTTGATGAATTTTTTCAGGTTAAATTCAAGGTAAACCGAGGTTCCTTTGCCCCGTTCGATATCCATACTACCCTGCAAAAAGTAAATACGATCCTGTAGGTTGCGTAAACCTATACCCATGTTATCGCCCTGGGTTCCGGCCCCCGGCAGATCCGGACTACTGTCGTCGTCGATAGTAATACTCAGGAAATCTTCCCGGACCTGGAATTGTATTAGCGCATTTACCGCATTAGAATGCTTTAATATGTTATTGATCAGCTCCTGGAGAATACGGTACACATTAAGCTGGAAATCGTCGCTTAACGGCGGCAAAGCGCCAAGTAGCTGGAAATCGACCTGGAGCGGCGATACACTTTTGATTTTCTCACAGTAGAGACGCACGGACTCGGCCAGCCCTGCCTGTTGCAATACATCCGGCAGAAGGTTATGCGATGTGGTGCGTAACTCCCGTATACTTTGTTCCAACTGCTCTACCACATCGTTCAGTTCCGGTGCATCCTGCCGGCCCTGGTATTGCAGGGAAAGCGCGCTGAAGTTCATTTTAATAATGGATAACCTGCTCACAATGCCATCGTGCAACTCCTGTGCCAGCCGCCGCCTTTCTTTTTCTTCTCCGGCCAGGGTCGCTTTAAGGCGCGTTAGTTTTACCCTGTTGCGTTTATGGTTCAACAATACCAGTAGTAATAGTATACTGATAATTGATCCGCCGATCCATAAATATAATCTTTTTTGCTGACTGGCTATTTTGAGTTCTTTCAACAGGAGGCTTTTATTTTTTTCAGTCAGTAGCTTATCCTTTTGCGCCACCCGGTAACGGGTTTCGATCTCTGTAAATTTTGCGGCATTCTCGTGGCCTAATAAACTGTCACGAAGCGAAACATACTTCCTCTGGTAAGCCAGCGCCTCTTCAAACTGCCCCAAACCTTCATAAGCCATAGCCAACTGACCGTATCCATTAGAAATATTGTCAATGACATGATGGCGTTCTGCCAAAGCGAGGCCCTCTATAAGATATTTTTTCGCTTTATTAAATTGTCGAAGGGCCACATAATTATATCCCAATATATAATATGCTGTCACCTGGCCGTTGAGCGTAGGTGACCTGGCTGCGATTTCCAGCACCATATTGCTGTACTGCATCGCCTGTTCCGGTTGGTTTTCCTCTATAAGACAAATAGCAATAGTGTTGGCCAACCGGAGCCTGCTATCATCATTCCCGCCTTTGTCTAACGCCAGGGCATCTAAAGCAACTGCCCGGGCCCGGCTATATTGCTTATTGTCCATCATGAGGGTGGCCATACTGGTCTTCACTTTTAATAACAAAGTAGAATCATCAAATTTTTGAGCCAATGCGCTGGCCTCTTCAAAATAAGCAATTGCCCTGTCCATATTGGATAATCTGCTGGATATAGCGCCAAGACCCATATACGCCCAGGCCCTGCTCCGATAGTTAGTGCCCGAAAGGCTGCGGCTTAAGGCGATAACCTTAAGATAGGAGGCGGAAGCCAGACTGTAGTTGACCTTTTCGTAATGGCTGGCTGCTATATTACAGTATTTCCGTGCCATTAAGTCCTTATATAATAACTGGTTGTACATAGGACTCGGTACCCGGTTGAGGATTCCATCCAGTTTCGAAGTATATAAATTAAAACTATCCCGGTTCCGGCTATTGTAAAAGGTAGCCAGATGAAGACAGGCGCCGGCTTCACCTTCTGGATAATCCTGTGCGCGGGATAGTGTAAGAGCCTGGTAAAAACGCTCTTGGATACCATCTGGGTAGGGGTAAGTATGAATTGATTGCAATAAACGGTCTATTTTCTCCGTATTCCCTTCCGTGGAAACCCAGTCTGATTTATCATTAGGAACCGCAACTGGTCTTTGCTGCTCCTGCCCCATACAGGGCGACTGCAGTATAAACCAAATTAATACAATTGCGGATATATTGCGCATCTTTTAGTATGTATTGTGTTCATCGACTCTTTGTTTAAAGGTATGTATAAACTACTCAATTTCAAAATTAGGTAGTTTATCTATTGTCGGGCCTGACTGTTGTTAGTAATATTGTTCTCTGTAGCATTCTTTAAATAAAGGATAGTGGTATTTCACAGATCCTGCGCAATAATTGCTTATAGAGTAAATTTTTAATTTAATGTCTTTATTGGTCCGACAGTTATTATTTTGCCTGTTTTTTATAGGCTTAGGCTTGCAGGAAGAAGCTTTTGCGCAAAGTTATGCCCGGAAAGAGAATAATGTATGGATCAATGGGGCTGAGGGTATAGATTTTAATGCAAGCCCCCCCAAACCCCTGAATGCCATATGGCAAAGTTATTATTACGAGATGGGCAGTGCATCCGTTTGTGATGCCCAGGGTCAACTGCTATTCTACAGTGATGGCAATTTTATCTGGGATCGTAATAATAATATTATGCTTCATGGTCGCGACATTAACAATAATGGAAATATGTCGCCCAATACCTGTTTTATTGAACCCAGCTTCGGACAATCCAGTTACAATTTTGACGGTGTTGTAATCCTGCCCATGCCGGGAAGCAGCCATAAGTACTACGTGTTTAGCGTTCCATTCCTGTATCGGAGGCAATCAAATGGATTATATGCAGATTCATGGCAAGGCAAGTTGTATGCAACCATTGTCGACATGGAATTGAATAAAGGCATGGGCGATGTGGATACTGCATACCGAGGCGTATTGGTAGCTGAGGAGATGGCCGGCAATCTGCATGCCGTTGCCGGCGCCGACTGTAATTACTGGCTGCTGGGTTACGGATCCAACGGCCGGTACAAAGCATTTCAAATTGACGCACAAGGTATCAATACAACCCCGGTAGAGTCTACATTGGACACTTTATTTCATCCCAGTGTAGGAGAACTGAATGTTTCACCCGACGGGCGGAAAGCAGCTCTTGCCAATTTCTACCAGGTCCAGGTCAGCGATTTTGACGCAACGAGTGGCCTGTTTTCCAACGATACCTCTATTAATGTCCAGGAGGCAAAATATATGGCATTTTCACCGGATAGCAGAGTACTGTATACATCAGGCCTGGTAGGTCTGTGCCAATTTAACATGAATGCACTCAATACCCCGTTTACCCTGTTAACGATTAATAACCTCACCAGCTATGAATATAATGCGCCATTGCGGTTAGCCCCTGATGGGAAGATATATCTGACACACTGTTTTCTCGACTCTACTCAATTCTACAATATCAGCACTACCGGTGCGGTTATACAACAACCGAATGTCCTGGGGGCCGGATGCCAATTAGAGTTGTTGACAACAAAGCTACCTTTACTGGAGAGCGACCGTACCATAGGTCTATCTATGGCAGAGAAACAGTTTCCCAACGAAGTACCGGTACTTGTCTACGATACCGTTTCAGTAGTGCGCCAAATTCCGTTGTGCTTTAGCAGATCCAGCCGGTTAGTACCCGGTGATACCGCGGGCAGCGATTATCATTGGATGGTCAGGACCGTGGGCAGCAGTTTTGTACGCATGGGTAATGACACCACCAGCGTTCTGGATGCCCGGTCGCCCGGTACATACGCCTTACAATATTTCAGCTCCTCTCCCTGTGTATTCCACCGGGACACTTTTTTTGTAAAAGAGGTTGCTTTTTCTTTGTATTTAGGCGATGATATGGTATCCTGTGACGGAACACCACTGAGACTGGAAGCCTCGGTTCCGGGAGCAGTACTATTGTGGCCGGATAGTAGCCAGGGAAACAGCTTTACCGTTAACAGGTCCGGGCTATACTGGGTACAGGCAACGAGGGAAGGTTGTACCATTTCCGACAGTATTTATGTGTCCATAATAGATATTGCACAAGACCTTGGGGCAGATACAAATATTTGTAACGAAGATCGCGAGGCTTTTGTATTGCTGGAAGCGAAGACTGCTGAGGGATCGAACATATTGTGGAATACCGGTAGTACTGATGCCGCTTTATATGTCCGGAACAGCGGCCTGTACTGGGTAAGGGTAGAAAATGCCGGCTGCATCGCTTCCGACAGCGTATATATAAGTCGCCAATACTGTGACTGCCCGGTATTTATGCCCAATGCTTTTTCACCCAATGGAGACGGTGTCAATGATCTTTTTTTACCTGGTATACCCGATAACTGCACTGTACATGATTTTAAAATGATCATTTTTAACCGTTGGGGTATACCTGTCTTTACCAGTTATCGCCACGACCAGGGATGGGATGGCCATTATAAGGGTAACCCCTTAGATGCTGGTACCTATATGTACCAGGTGGAAATGAAAACAGGCCTGCGTGATATCCCCTTTTCTGCTAAGGGCGACCTGTTACTGTTACGCTAAGATGTACTCCCGACAGCTGGTCTGCCACAGGAGTAAGAGCAGGCAACAGGCATCGGTCTTTAAATATAAAATAGAGAATAATTATGATGAAACGTTACACTTTTTTATTGTTCATGTTATGTGTTCATTGCGTCTATGCGCGGGAATACAAGGAAATGGGCCCGGGAAAAAATGGCCTTTCTTTTATAGAAAACAAAGGCCAGATCAAGGATCAGTACGGGAAACCAAGATCTGATATTGATTTTGTGATGCAAGCCAGTGGGATGACATTGTATGTCGGCAAAGGAAAGTTGCATTACCAGTTTATTCGGCAAGCTATTTATGACACCGTGGTAACAGCCGGGTTAAAGACACCGCAGCAGTATAGGGTACCGGGCAATACAACGGTACATCGCCTGGATGTTAGTCTGGAAGGTGCTTATACCGGAGCAAGCATAACCCGGGAAATGCCGTTAAATGGACAGTTTAATTACTATACCGGAGGCTCTGCTGGGACAGTGACCGGCGCCAAAGCTTTTGAAAAAATTACATACAGGAATATTTATCCGTCCATCGACTGGGTATTGTATATAAAGGATAAACAGTTGAAATATGATTTCGTTGTACATCAGGGCGGAAAGGTATCTGATATAAAAATGCAATATGCGGGCGCACAGGATATAAAACTGGGTAGTAAAGGCGAACTGGTTATCACAACAGGTTTGGCATCACTGACAGAACAAGCCCCATATAGCTATGAAGCCCAAACTGGCAAGACAATCAAAAGCCGCTATGTATTAAAAGGAAATAAACTGGAATTTGAAACAGATCCCCACCGGGGTAACCTGGTGATAGACCCGGGGATAGAGTGGGCGACTTATTTTGGAGGCGACCAGGACGATGGAGGCCAAAGTATGACTATAGATAAACAGGGATTCGTTTATATAACCGGGAAAACATTCAGCGCTTCGCGCATAGCTACTACCGGCGCACACCAGACAAAGTTGTCGGAAGGTGAAAATGATGCTTACCTGGCTAAGTTCGACAGCCTGGGCAAATTGCAATGGGCTACCTATTATGGTGGCAACGGAAGCACTTTTATAATGGCCGGTGCGGAATGGTATTCTGCTGTAAGCTGTGACGATTTCGGACATGTATACCTGGCCGGTTCGACACTTTCTGAGAATGGGATAGCCACTCCCGGCAGTTTCCAGGATACCTTGTCGAATAATTCCGTTTTTCCGTTTAACGGCTTTATAGCTTGTTTTAATAACAACGGTACTTTAAAATGGGGCACTTATTACGGCGCCTCTGCAACCAATACCAAATTCTGGGCAGTGACCACGGATAAAGAGGGCAGTGTATATGTTGCCGGTGATACGGATTCCAGTACGTCTACCACCAATGCCCTGGTAACGCAGGGAGCTTTCCAAACTGAATATGGCGGAGGCTTCACTGATGCGATCCTGGTGAAATTCGACAGCAGTGGCAAGCGGCAATGGGCTACCTACTATGGCGGCGAATCGGCCGAGGTAATAGAAGGCTTGGTTTGCGACGATAGTAATAATGTATATATAACCGGCTATGGTTTCGGAAACACGCCCAGACTGGTAACGCCCGGCACACTCGACGATGCCTTCTATGAAGGCGCAGGGGGTATCCTGGTCAAATTCAATTCGAAGGGTATAAGGCAATGGGGAAGCTACCTGCACATGTATGCTAATTCGCTGGCCCTGGACGAATTTGGTCATTTGTATGTAGGCGGATATAACGATCAAAGTACCATGGTTGATACTTTCCTTATCACACCAGGCTGCCACCAGTCCTATACCATCAATTCCAATCATTCTAATTTTAATGGTGCCCTGATGCAGATGAACCGTAGTAATGGTACCCGTAACTGGGGTACTTATTACGGATCGGACGGCGCAACCTTCGGCAGAAGTATTGCCTGTGACCGTCAAGGCAATGTTTACTTTGCCGGCAATACCAACGCCTATGGCAGTTCCACGTTTACCATTGCAATGACAGGCGTACATCAGGACACTTTGAATGCTGAACCAAATTTAACCACAAGACCAGATGACGCATTTGTGGTGCAGTTCGACTCTACAGGTACGCGGAAGTGGGCCACCTACTACGGCGGTGTGGAAGGAGATGGCGCCAATGCCGTCGCGGTCGACAAAACAGGGGCTGTATATCTTTTAGGTACCACTACCAGCACAGAACATATTGCTACACCAGGTAGCCACCAGCAAAATAATGCCGGCTCAGGTGATGCTTTCCTGGTGCGTTTCCTGCCAGTGGATATGCGCATCGCAGCATTAATCGAACCGGGACGCGATTCTATTTGCATGGGTATTACACCACTGACTATTGTAGTACAGAACAATGGCCGTATGGATATGAGCGATTCGCTCAAGGTTAATTATGACTATACTGGCCCCGACAACGGTAGCAACCAGGTTGCCTTTACACAACAATTTACCGCGGGTGGCTTTGATACTGTGGCATTAGGTACTATCGACTTCCGTACACCCGGTAATTACAGCCTGAGGATATACCTGCAACATACCCGTGACGACCAGGAGCGGAATAATGACACCTTACATTTCAACTTCTTCGTGAGCAATACATTGCCTGTTGCAGATATCAGCGTAAACCAGGTCGGAACGGCCTTTTATTTTAGCAATAAAAACGCACAACCTTCCGATCATTACTCCTGGGACTTTGGCGATGGCAATACCAGTACCGAAGCCAGTCCATCGCATAGCTATGATGTAACGGATACCTATGAAGTACGCCTTATAGTGACCAATTTCTGCGGTTCAGATACAAGTATCACCAAAGTGGCTGGCATTGGCAAAGGAAATGGTATTTCGGAGCAGGCAGCCGATGCCAACCTGGTGCTTTATCCCAATCCCGCCGACGAAACCCTGCTGCTCTCTATCAAAGGTATAGAGCAGGAGCAATACGATTACCTTATCGTTGATCTGTTGGGTAAAACGGTGCAAAGCGGCAGCCTGAAAAGTCGCCACCCGGCCATATCGCTAGGCGATCTGCCTTCCGGCGCCTACTTTCTCCGGATCCATACGGACAAGGGCTGGACAGTTAAAGCTTTTCAAAGAATAAAACCCTGATATTCATTCCTTTCGCAGTCAACCCGGTAAAGAAAGAGTAAGAGAAGCTTTGTTACAAGTTGGCTTTCTATTCAGAACCAGATATCAATTTTATAATAAAAGACCGGACTATTCAGGCCGGTCTTTTCTTTATTTAGCAACAAGGTAAAACAGGGACAGGCAACTAATATATTACATTCTGTCGTGGATTGCATGGGGCGATCCGGGGTGCACTGTTTCTTTGTAAGCGATACAATAGCGTTAAGAAGTCAAAGGTTAAAAGGCAAAACCAAAAAGTAACAGGTTGATGAGCAATTAACTATGGAGTAATAAGCAATAAGCCGAAAAGTACGCTCGACTGGACACTCGGCAACCAAACGTCAAGTTGTACAAAACAATTAATGATAAGAAAACCAACAGCATTATTGATTGTCTTCAGCAGTTTTGTTCCGGATTGCCAAAGGCAATAGAATAACATTTCGACGAGCAGAGATACTGGAACAACCGGCTAACGGATCAGCATTTGCCGGTCGGCATCCAGCCGCAATAAGATAAATAATAGTATACTGAACGATAATAAAGACGTACCTCCATAACTGAGCATGGGTAACGTAATTCCGATCACCGGGGCCAGTCCCATTGTCATAGACAAGTTAATAGCCAGGTGAAAGAAAAGAATAGAGGCCACACAATAGGCATATACTCTGCTAAACAGAGAGCGCTGCCGCTCTGCTATCGCTACTATCCGTAAAAGAAGGGTTACATAAAGCAGGATAAGGATCGAGCTACCGATAAAACCGAACTGTTCGCCAATTCCACAAAATACAAAGTCAGTGTTTTGTTCCGGAACGAAGGAATATTTGGTTTGGGTACCGTTCATAAAACCTTTACCCCATAACCCGCCGCTGCCTATGGCTATTTTCGACTGTCTGACGTTGTAATTAGCGTCTTTTTTAATTACTGTGCCCGGTTTCTGATATTCTTCCGGAATGTCCTGGCCCAGCATGGAGTAAATCCGTTCCGTTTGGTAAGGCTGGAAGACATGTTTAAAAACATAGGGCACTATTACCTGCGAAAAGAGTACCGCAATAACCCAGGCGCCGGCGATAACAATGATGATGATTTTATTGCGCTTGATTTGCCGCCTGAGCAACAGGAAGGCTAATATGGGTATCAGGGTAATGATAATAAACAGGGGCAGTCGCTCGAGCAATAAAGTACCCAGAACAAGACCAACTATAGAAAACCCGATAGCTAATATGGAGTTAGGTAGTCCCTCACGGTACATGGCCAGGAAGAACGAGAAGTAAACGAGCGCCAGACCGGTTTCATTTTGTTTAATGATAATAAGACAGGGCAAGAGCACTATAGCGCCGGCAATCAGGCGGTCTTTCAGCGTTTTGAAATTGGTTTCGGGTGTGGATAGAAAACGCGCTAAAGCCAGCGCAGTGAAAATTTTACACAGCTCGCCCGGTTGAAAACTGAAGGAGCCGAATTTGATAAAACTATGAGAGCCCTTTACCTCCGAACCCAGCGCAAAGGTGGCCAGGAGCAACACGATGCCCATCAGATAAGAAAGATAGGCCACTGCCGAGAAAAATTTACTATCGGTAAGCAGGATGATCAGTCCGACTACCAGCGAGATACACAACCAGGTGAGCTGTTTCATATGGCTTTTGCTCATATTGAAAAAGGGTTCACTAAAGCTAATGTATTCGACAGAATACACGGCCGCGATACCAATGGATACCAGGGCGAGGTATAAAAAAATAACCGGCCAGTCTATTCGGTTTGTGATTGGTTTACGGCCTTGGCTCATATATACAATTAATTATATCGTTTTTTTTAGTTTTCCAGTTGATAGCGCATGCCATCATCATAATGCCGCTTTTTTTTCAATTCGTAAAAATCACGCAGGATCTGTTTTACCAACATAGTATCCCGCATTTTCTTTACACTGTCCTTCGTCCGCTTGTCGGCTGTACGCAACAGATCTCTCATCAGATCCTTCTGCCGTTGAAGCGAATCGATAACCCTGATATAGCTTTTTACCGTATTAGCATTATACATTTTTTCCTGCAGGGCTATGCGGGCAGGACCTTTTATGGTATCTGTAAGATAGCGTTCCATCATCAGGCTGGCTATGGGGCCGGCCCATGTAGCGCCATAACCCGAGTTCTGAACAATTACAGCGATAGCAATTTTAGGATCGTTTTTGGGTGCAAAGCAAACAAACACGGAGTGATTATCCAGCTTGGTACGGATACCACCAATATTTGCATAATTTTCGACGGTTCCTGTTTTACCGCATACTTCTATACCCGGCAGTGCCGCTACCTTCCCCGTACCCTTGGTTACCACATCTTCCATACCCGCTATTACCGAAGCAAATGCCGAGTCGGGGATATGCGTAACCTGATGTTTTTCGAGATAAGGCCTTAGCATGGTATCCTTGCCGTTGCCGTCAATGCTTTTTACGAAATGCGGGATATAATAATACCCTTTATTGGCAATAAGGCACATTGCGTTGACCAGTTGTAAAGGCGTCATATCAATTTCACCCTGTCCCATTCCCACAACGACCATGTTACAGGAATTCCAACGGTTATTGTAAATTCGGTTAAAATAGCTGGTATCGGGAATAGAGCCCGGATTTTCGTTGGGAATATCAATACCTAAAGGGTGTCCCAGGCCGAAAGAAGACAGGTAGTCGTGCCAGCGCTGCAGGCCTTCATGTAAGCCTCCGGCCCATTTTTTGGCATCGACAGTCAGCCGGAATACATGGCAGAAATAGGCATTGCAGGAGTTAGCCATAGCCAGGCGAAGATTAGCCGCATGCCCCGCATTATGGTGCGTACAACCGATACGGCGTCCGCAGGCATAGTAACCGCCACTACACGGATAACCAAACGAGGGAGTAATAACGCCTACGTCGAGACCTATAAGCGCGGTTAAGGGCTTGAATGTCGAACCCGGTGGATATTGTGCCAGGATAGCTCTGTTGAATAGCGGGCGCGTATAGTTGCGGGACAACTCCAGGTAATTTTTACTGAAGTCGGCACCGGACAAAAGATTAGGATCATACGTAGGGCCGGAAACCATAGCGAGAATACCGCCGGTTTTAGGATCAATTGCTATAGCGCTACCGATCTTACCTTGCATCAGTTTTTCTCCATAGGCTTGCAAATCGGCATCGAGATACAATTCCAGGGTTTTTCCCGCAATCGAAGGTGTATCCAGTGTGCCATTTTTATAAGAATCCCTGGGGCGGTTTAAAACGTCGCGCACCATGTATTCCACCCCGCGTTGTCCTCTTAGCACTTCTTCGTACTTGCTTTCCAGTCCACTCTGGCCTACATAATCACCTTGCCGGTAGGAGGCATAGCGCGGGTTGTTCAACATACGCTCACTCACTTCGTTTAAGTAACCGAATATGTGGGCGCCAATTCCCAGGGGATAGGTACGGCTCGAACGTTCCTGCAATTCAAATCCTTCGAAAAGATATATGTTCTCCTGGAGCCGTGCGTTCTTCTCGGTAGACAAAGCTGTTTCGTATACACTGGATCGCTGATATCCATTCCGGTTGATTAGCTTCTTCATCGTTTTCAGGAAGGTTTCCTTATTCGTCGCCATTACCTCGCAAAAAAGAGCGGTATCCAGGTTTTTAATCTTATTGGGTATAAAGACCAGGTCGTATGATGAAGTATTGGTTAGTAAAGGTTTGCCTTTACGATCTACAATAGCGCCACGCGCCGGGTAAACCACTTTGCGGAAAATAGCCTGACCATCGGCCATAGCCTTATACTTATCGTCCACCAGTTGCAGGGAAAACAACCGGGAGATCAATATAATAGCCAGGGCTACAAACAATACGCGAATGATCCAGGGTCTTGGATTTTGACTAAATGCGGACATGCCGATAGATGAAATTGAAACAGGTACAAAGATAATGCCACAACAATTCCAAAAAACAAAAAATTAATACATACAGACAAAAATAATGGACGATTACGGCTACATTTGTACAAACCATTTTTTATCTTGCCGGTAACCAAATCCAAAAATGCCTCGCCCGCCTTATTGTCCTTTATGACAGCGCTTATTCTGGGCACCTGTATCATGCTGTTTACACTTATTTTGCGGCAGCCCTGGTATGTGGATCTCCTTGCCTTTGTGCTTACTTTTACCATTGCATACATTATCTATTTCTATACATTGCAGTATTTTATATACAGAAAGATAAAACTGATCTATAAATTTATATACCAAACCAAGGCTACCAAACGGGAGGAATTTTTTTACCAGAACATTCTACCGCAAAAGTCGATAGACGAGGTCAGAAAAGACGTGGAACGCTGGGCCATTGAGAAGAGGGATGAAATTGAAAACCTGGAAAAGAACGAACTGTTCCGGAAAGAGTTTTTGATGAACCTGGCCCATGAACTTCGAACCCCTATTTTCACGGTACAGGGTTATGTACATACTTTGCTGGACGGCGCTATAGAAGATCCTGCCGTGAACAGGCGTTTTCTTACCAACGCCTCTAAAGGTATACAACGGCTGGTACAACTTGTGGATGACCTGGACCAGATATCGAAGCTGGAATCGGGTAAAATTCCAATTGTACAGGAGTCGTTTGTGGTACAGGATCTGGTTAAGGATGTATATGAGGAACTGATGCTAAAGGCCAAGGAAAAGAAAATGGATATGCTGATTAAGAAAGGAACAGAAATAGCTGTTCCCGTGTACGCCGATAAACAAAAGTTAAAACAAGTGGTCATTAACCTCGTAGAAAATGCGCTAAAGTACGGCAATGAGGGTGGAACAATTACAACTGGCTTTTATCAAATGGACGATAAAAGCGTTTATATTGAGGTTTCCGACAATGGGCCGGGTATTGCGGAGCAACACCTGCCACGTATTTTCGAACGTTTTTACCGCGCTGACCGTAGCCGTAGTCGTGAAATAGGGGGTACCGGCCTGGGCCTGGCTATTGTAAAGCATATTATTGAAGCGCATGGTCAGACTGTTACCGTCAGAAGCAAGCTGGGAGTCGGTTCTTCTTTCGGTTTTACGCTAGAAAAGGGCAGGGGATAGCGGATTACTGGAGGAAGTACGGAAAAACGTCAGATCTTTTTTCACAAACTTTACTTCTCGCGCCGGCTATATAGTTATTATTGCATGTCTCCTTCTTTTATTTCTCCCGGGGCAGGGCAAAGCTTTTCTTTGCAGATGCAACAGTTATACCTTTAATGCGCGGCAGCGCCAGGTTATGCATTTTGATCGGAAAATACCATGCATATAACATGCAGCAATTCATAATGACACAAATCCGCAAAGAGCATATTGCTCCGGGCAAAAGGGTAGAGTGTACAAAGTTTCGTACCCCTTTTAAATGCATATTCAACCCTTTCGCGGTTGTGTACCTATTGCAATTAAAGTTCCCCGGGTTTCTTCCTTAAACGCACATCATTTCCTGGAACGTAGTTTTGTACATCTTACCCAAAGGGCTAACACAAGTTGTGCCGTTAGATGCTAAGGCAGGAAAGTATAAGTGGATTAAAATAGACAAGCTGATCTGAAAAAAAGGTGGCCGGCAAATTAGTTCTGCCGGCCGCCTTTTTTAACATCTGCCCTTTATTGTTTCACAATCTTCTCTATTTTCAGAATAGAACCACTAAGGCTTTTCACCGTTACGAAGTATACGCCAGGTGCATATTGCCCGAGGGAAAGAGTACGCTGCTTATGCTCTGTAACAAGAACCTTTCCGGTTACGTCAGACAAAAGGATTTGTACTGCTGCCTCTGCTGTACGCACGTATATACTAGTGCTGGCCGGATTAGGGTATATACTCACAACAGCCGCACCATGTTGCACTTTATCGATACTTACATTATTTACAACATAGATATCAGATGTATCTGTACAGCCTTTATCGCTCGTAACAATAACCTGGTAATTACCGTTTTCAGGTACAGTATAAGTATCGCCTGTTGCCCCCTCTATAATATTGCCGTTTAACATCCATTGGTAGGAGGTATAGGTTTCTGTTGTACTCAGCACATAGCCCTCCACCGAAATAGTTGCAGAAAGGGGGGTAACGGTCAGGTTCAATGCAATAGTGCTGTCGCAGCCGGAAGTATTGATCAGTTGCGTATAATAGGTACCGCTTTGTGTGTAACGGGTACCGTAAAATTCGTAACCGTCGCAGTCCGAGGTCACATCCAATTGCGATGAATTGGTATCCGTACAGATCATTTTATGAAGGAAAATATCGGCACGTTTTGCTTCCGTAGTTAGCACATGTCCTGTCCCCTTGCCATTAGGATCAAAATCACAGTCATCAGCAAAGCTACCGGTTGTATAGACACTTCCCTGCGCATCGACTGTAACAGCATTACCAATGCTTAAGCCTTTACCGCCCAATTGTTTTGCCCAGCCCAGGCTGCCGTCGCTTTTTAGTTTCCAAATAAAGACATCATGGGTAGCCGCAGTATCGTAGTTACGAGAGCTCATGTCGAATGTACCTGCGCCCGGATCATAGTCTATCTTTTCTTTAAAATAACCGGTGGTAAAAATATTGTCCGCATGATCTATAGCTAAACCATAAGGCTCTGTGCCCGATTTTCCATAACTTTCGGTGCTGCTCACCCAAACAAAATTGCCTGCAGAATCCAGCTTGCTAACGAAAACATCGCCGGCGGCGCTTTTTGAGGTGATTTCGTGTGTATTCGGTCCCGGATCAAAGTCGACCGGGCCACCCATATGAAAACCGGTTGCTATTACATTTTCTTTACTGTCCAATCCCATCCGGGTGCCCATAGCCATGGTAAACAACCCGCCGATTTGTTTAGCCCAGATAAAATTGCCATTGCCATCCAATTTGGAAACGCAGTAGTCTGGAAAACCTGTTGGGGAAATATTATAAGTAGCTGCACCTGGATCAAAATCCACGTCTCCCCCCATGATAGTGGTAAGCAGGTATATATTACCAGATGCTCCCAAGGCCATTGCCGTTGGCAGCGCCATACCTGGTCCGCCAATGCTCTTTACCCAGCTAAAATCGCCCTTCGTATCTAACTTAAGTACAAAGCCGGAGGGCATGGCTGATGTGACATTGTGTATACCCGTTCCCGGATCAAAATCAACCGTACCGCTATAACTACCATAAATAAGTAAATTTCCCGCTGTATCGAAAGCAATAGTCGACGCATCTTCCGGATCTGGTCCGCCTAGGGATTTCGCCCAAACGAAGTTCCCGTCTTTATCTAATTTGGATATAAAAACGTCAGCCCATCCCAAAGAAGCCGAAGTGAGTAATTCGAAATTCGGCCCGGGATCAAAATCTGCCGTTCCATAAAATATCCCGGTCGTATAGACGTTCCCTTCCTTGTCTAAAGTAATAGCTCTTCCCCTGTCGCTCTCTACGGATCCGCCCATAACCTTCGCCCATACCAGGGTTCCTGCGGCATTGTACTTGCAAACAAATATATCGGTGGTTCCCTGTGCCGTAAATTGCGCGGTGCCTACGCCCGGATCAAAGTCAACGGTACCGCCAAAAGCACCTGTTATATATACGTTACCATCTCCATCCGTAGTAATGGCTTCTCCTTTACTATACCCTCCGGTACAGGTAAACTGATCAACCCATTCCAGGGCCACATTTTGAGCCTTCAATTGCCGGCTGCCCATTAAAGCCAACATACTCAAACCTGTTAATTTTAAAATGTAATTGCTACACCCCATTACTAGCGCTTTATTTGTTAAAAAATATGTACCCCGCTCTTATTATTTGGTTACCTTTAGAAGGATAACACAACAGCAATTTAGAAAGTATTGTGGGTACAATGTTTGTAGTGATCCACGGATTTTTACTTTTCACATATCTAAACTTCTGGTGTTTATAATTTTTTTTTATTATTGCGCCCTAGTTAACTCATAAATTGCAACGAAGAAATAGAATAGTATGGGCAATTATTGCCTTCCTTATGTGTCCTTTCGGCAGCCCGGCTCAGGAAGGGGCGGGGTTATATACCGTAGCCGATACCGCTTTGATACACAAATTGGTTGATAAGGGACAAGCTTATATTTATACCAATACGGACAGTGCATTGTCTTTA
>JBEBWN010000041.1:0-17000 GCA_040392235.1 Taibaiella helva
CGTGCCTTTCGTCCCTAAAAAATTCAAAGAGCTTAATTTGACTGAATAGAGTTAAGTGAAATGCGAAAGTATCCGAAACGACCAAGCTTCAAAAAATAAGACGATACGCAGCCACTTTACAAGCCAGACAACAGCATATATCGACAAAAGGTATTCCATAGAGCGACCCGCAGCATTCAGACTAAGCAAAAACGGTTCCGGCACTTTACCCGGCTACGATCAATATCACCCTATTCACCAAAGCATTCTACCGGCAATATTTAGCCAACAGGCGGCGCCTTAATCCGGTCAAGATAGCCAGGAAATTCATCAGCGACAACAGCGGCACAATAAATACACGTGGTCCCGCAGGCCACATATCGCTTATGATAGAAACCGCCGCCAATACTAAAGGATTTCTTGGCACACCATTTTTATCGGTTTCGTCATCAGCAGCTAATCCGTATAAAATACGCAGGGCATTTTCAAAACCTTCTGAGCCGGGCAGCACTGTCGTTGTGAAACGCACCGGCCCGGCCGATCTGTTTGAAAAGCGGTGTAGCTGCCCCTTCTCTACTACTATCTTTTCCCCGGGCCCCAGTAATACAGTTCGGTCATTCAGGGTTATGGTAAGTGTACCTTCCATTACAATAAAAGTTTCTGAAAAATGACGATGATAATGCATGGGCGTTCCTCCGCCAGGCATCAGCTTTACCTGTAATGAAGTAATCCGGCCATTTGTTGCCTTCGCGGTTTGCATAAAAGTAACCTCGTCCCGGATAATCTTGTTTATAATTTTTTCCTGCATATATTGCAATAATACCTGATAACCCTATTACCCATCCAGATGATCGACATAAGACCGCATTGGTATACATACGCCCATTTCTATCGTCATGCAATGGCAATGCCGGGCAATCCCAACCAGGCACAGCAGGTATAATGTGTCCTCAGGTAAAGGGCAATAAAAGCTGTCTTTACACTATGTACATAAACATTATACAGCAACAGGATGCGGCGGGTACATTTATGAATACCTCCTGTATCCGGAGGAAGCGCTGCTTACCCGGAACGGAATTTCCCGCTCCAGGTAAGTAGCGCCACGCTCGACACCGTACCCTCTACCTTTACCCCATTCAACCACTACACACGCTATCTCGTTATGCTGGACAATAACCTTATTGTAAGGGTCAACGATGAGCTACGGCAGGACACACAACATGATCTATTCGTTTTCCAATCAAACGACAACGTGGTATTGGAGAACCGGGCTCCTATTTTAATCTTATGATACACTATAGTTTGCGACAACACCGGGTTTGACTGAGGTTTTGTGCCCCGGGCACGGACATAACCTGGTATTTGCCCTGGCGCCTATGATCCTGGTCCTGCAAGGCAGTACTTATGAACTTCCCTATAAAAACGCACTTGTTATACAGAATAGCCCGGCAATACAGGCTCCCGGACTGTTACCCAGGAAGGCTATTATTGCCCAAATAGGCCTATAAGTAAAAGAAAAGCCAATGAGCAAAACGGCAACAAAATAGCCTGTACATTTGCAGCTTACTTTTCCCCCGTGCCCAGGATTTTCCAGATTTATACAAACTCCTTTAAAGGACTCAGCAACGAGTCCTGGATGCTGTCCATAGTGATGCTCATTAACCGGAGCGGTTCGACCGTGCTACCCTTCCTCGGCGTATATATGATCGATCACCTGCACTTTAGTCTTGAGGCTTCGGGTATAGTATTAAGTTGTTATGGTATAGGTTCCGTAGCCGGTTCCTTCATAGGAGGTTATATTACCGATAAGATTGGCGAATACAAAGTACAAGCCTGTAGTTTGCTGGCCAGTGTACCCTTATTTTGCATGCTGCCTTTATTTACGACGCCGGTTTCCCTGGCTATTATGATCCTGGTGCTGAGTACCGTTAACGAGATCTTCCGGCCGGCCAATTCCGTTGCCATTACAAAATACGCGCGGCCGGAGAAAATAACCCAGGCCTTCTCGCTGAATCGTATGGCAATCAACCTGGGCTTTTCAATAGGCCCGGCCATGGGCGGCCTTTTGGCCGCTATATCCTACAACTTCCTGTTCTTTTTCAATGCACTTGCTGCCGGCTTTGCCGGCCTGGCTTATATTTATTTTTTTAGGAGAAGGCATAGAATAGTAGCCTATAAACAAAAAAAAGAAGCGATAAAAAAAGCCGTTCCGCAAGGCCCTGCCCTATCGCCCTATGCAGATATACAGTTTATCCTTTTTTGCATTCTCTGTAGCGTTTTTTCTATTTGCTTCTTTCAGCTGCTCAATACCATACCCCTGTTCTATAAAAAAGCAGTAGGTTTAAATCAGCAGGAAATAGGATTACTTCTTGGCTTTAACGGTCTTGTTGTTGTGCTTTTTGAGATGCTGCTCGTATATATTGCGCAGCGCAGATGGAGCATGGCACAAACTATGCTTATTGGCAGTATACTGTGCGCGGCCTCCTATGCCATTTTGGGAAGCTCTCATCATTATGCGGGACTCCTGGCAGCCATTAGTTTTCTTAGTCTGGGTGAGATACTCATATTGCCCTTTATGTCCACCATTACGGCGCTACGTGCAGGACATAATAACAAGGGTGCCTACATGGGCATGAACGGCATATCGGTAGCTATAGCCTTTATCATATCGCCTCTGCTGGGCGCACAGATTGCAGAACGTTACGGATTTGACAACTTATGGCTAGGTACAAGCATCATCCTGGCCTTGTCTGGCGCTGGCTTTTACTATTCAACAAAGGTACTATCCGCAAAAACATCCCAATAGTAGTAAGTTAAAGGAAAAAGGTAAAACCTAAAAACTATAATCGCCATTAACTATTAAGTGTTATCGAAGCACAAATTATGCTTAACGTGACACTAAAAAGGGCAATATCATCTTTCCGGAGATTAGCCGTAGGGTTCAGTGTCCATCTTATTATGCTTCCGGGTGTCCTTCATCCGGACGAAAAGGATGAGCGAGACAAAAATAGCAATCGTTACATACCAGAAGAACCACCCCTCTAAACCTTTATCCTTAAGCCACAGGGCAAAGTATTCGGCCGTACCACCAAATACCGCAACCGTAACAGCATGCGGCAGCGCAATACCAATGGCCCTGACTTCGGCGGGAAAAAGCTCGGCCTTAACGACAGCACTAATACTGGTATAGCCGCTCAGGATGAAAAGACACAGGCTAAGTAAGCCAAAAATTTCCCAATTAGACCCTGCCTGGTTTATGGCAGAGATCAGGGGAATGGTGCACAGCGTACCTAAAATACCGAAAGCGATTAACAGCGGTTTGCGGCCAACCCGGTCAGAAAGTCCGCCAAAAAGAGGTTGGGCCAGGGCAAATACCAGTAACGCAGCAAAAGTGATGAGCGTAGCATCAGCTTTGGACAGCCCGATAGTGTTGACCAGGTATTTTTGCATATAGGTGATATAAGTATAAAAGGCGAGCGTGCCCCCCATGGTTACGCCTACCACAAGAAATATTGCGCGTGGATGGTGTAACATTTTTTTCCAGGTACCCTCTCCGGCAGTTTTGCGGGCACTGGCCGCCTGGTAGGCTTTTGTTTCGTGCAAATGATTGTGCAGATAAAAGGTGGTAAGCGTAAGCAAAGCACCGATAACAAAAGGAATACGCCAACCCCATTCCTGCAATTGCTGTTCGCTAAGCAGAAAGCGCTGCAAAAGGATCAATGTAGCCAGGGCCAGGATCTGCCCACCCACAAGCGTAGCATATTGCAGGCTGGAATACAACCCCCTGTGTTCGGGCGGAGGCATTTCGCATAAATAGGCAGTGGATATGCCCGTTTCCCCTCCTATGCTCAAACCCTGCAACAGGCGCGCCAGGAGTAAAAGAAGAGGTGCAACCATACCGATAGCGCTGTACGTCGGTGTTAGCGCTATAACCAGCGAACCGATGGACATCATGACAACGGAAATCAACATCGATTTGCGACGACCGAACCGGTCGGCAAATCCCCCTAAGAGCCAGCCACCTACTGGCCGCATCAGGAAACCCAGCGCGAAAATTCCGGCCGTTTGCAACAACTGGACTGTTGGACTGCTTTTCGGAAAGAAGGAAGCAGAAAAGTAAATGGCAAATGCGGAATAAACATACCAGTCGTACCAGGTAACCAGGTTAGCAATAGAACCACCTATAATGGCCTTGCGCATACGGGTTTTCGATTGAAGCTTTTTGTCAGGCATAGGCTAAAAATAGGCAATTCATATAACAAAATATCTTTTATCTTAAAAAATATATTCCAGCGGCTTACTCCTTAATTTTCCCCGATCCGGGTATTTCCGTATTACCGGCGTTCTACCCTTATCGCAGGGTAGTGTATAGTCAGATCTGTTTGCATACCGCTCTTATACTTCAAGCCGCATAAGAATGTGCAATGCCGGTTGACAAAATCAACTGCATAACACCCCCATTCTGCCATAGCGGAATCCGCTCCCGCTCAAAACGCAATAGCATGCCGCCCAAAGGGCCGAGCAGATTATCCACGTGACTAAGAAACGCTACGTTCGGACAGGACAAAGGAACGCGCGAAAAAGAGTAATAAACAAGTAATATAGAAGAACGGTAATCTTTGCATTTTCTGTCCGGCCTGAGCATAGGCTTATAGGACAAAACAGCCGGGCCTATGTAATTAACAGTAGGAGTAATAAGCCCGGCTTTAATTTGCTTAACCGCGGATGCCATCCGTGGCAATAAGGGATCGCGGAAAACACAAGCCGGAAAGGCTTGAACAGGTTACCGTAAACAATATTATAAGCTATATCATGGGCTATAATCGCCGAAATACAATAAGCGCGTTTTATTACAAACGCATCGTTCAACCCTTTCTGGGTTGGAGGGAATGCTGTTTATCTGCCGCCGGTTGCACCGGCGGTTACGACCATTGAAGTCCGACGAGCTTCTCCTAAACAAGAAGCCTGCATAGGGCTGTAGATAGGCAATCGTTCAGGACATTTTAGAAGCAACCCGTTTTGTCCGGACAACCGGGTCGTAAAAAGGCATAATTCAGGGTATATCCGGAACGAATTCCTGACGGTGGCGAATTTAACGTTATAGAGTTTAAATACGAAAGAGATTCGGGAATTGCTGTTGAAGCTAGATTGACCGTCTTTCAGGTCAAATATCCCGTCAATGAACTGCCAACTCAATATATCTTCGGAATCAGAGTAATAAAGCCAGTGCAAAATCCTGTAGGCATCATGGCAAATAAATACGCTTGTAATAGTTGTCATTCCTGCGGTAACAAGCATAACAATTGCCCCTTCCTCTGATACTCCTCCAGATGGCAGTGGAACTAATTATAATAATTGGATGGACGATGTCGAAATTGTAGATCGTAGATCTTTGGATGAAAACGGACATCCTGCTCTTCTGGAAGCTACGCTGGAAAATTTGCCGCTATCAACTGCAGGGCAAGGTTCGGCTGCATACTTAAACAATATATTAAACGCAATGAAAACCTAGGTTGAGGGTTCAAAAAGTAGTACGTACCGACTTTGGATCCAGTGGCAATCCGCGTAATTAATAACCCTGTTTGCTCAAGATAAGATCTATCTAAAAGGTAAAATCCAAAAGAATCGGCGGGCAAATGATAAGATCAGGGGGAAGGATAACTTCAGATTATTCCTAGTGTATAAAGAAAGGAATCATTTAGCTGCAAGTTGCTATCACGATATTGTTATAGGTAGCTTTGTATACTCAGAAAATGGCAAGGTGATTCATAATTGTTTGATTCCGGTTTAAAAATTAAGGAGCAATTGGGTTTTTCTGTTTTATGTATGTATAGCTGATACGTATAGTCATCAATTTTGTCGCAAATTGCATAGTCTTTCCGGCTTGCAGTTGAACCTGGAGCGCTATTAGTTGAACCTGTCACAGGACAATGGCATCTTTACATGATATGATTTTGTCACGAAGTCGTGCGACTTTATCGCTAACTGGTACCACTTAGTGATGAAGTGATACCAGTTAGTGAGAAAATCATACAAGTTAGCCCGGTAGTAATGGTATTTCACCTTTATCTAACACAATAACAACGTAAATGATGCTAATGCCGTCGCGGAAGTGCATAATTAGATATTGCAACGCGCTGATTTCTTAGCAAAGTGCGGTAAGAGCATACGCCTGGCATATAACAAAGCAATATAACGATATGGTTGAGTTATATAGCGCTACTCCTTAGTGTTGTTCTGATATAAGTATATGAAGAAGCGTTATCAATAGACAAGCAGAGGCTGCTACTGTAACATCAACAAGGAAATGTGAAGAACATAATTGTATAAGTTGTCCCTACAATAAGCCACTATTATAGTAACGGCTTAGCTCGTAACGGCATTTTCATGTCGTTGTATAGTAAAGTACTGTAACTTTATCATACCTTATGACAATTTTGTTATAAAACCATGGCCCGTCCTATTCAAATGATAGCAGGCTATGCTCATTTACAAGCTGAAAATGCAGATTTACTAAAACAATATAGAAGTTACTGTTTTAATACTGTACTAACTTGCCCCTTACATAGGAAAATGCTTTGGAAAAGCGCCAATATATTTTAAGGGATATAGTAAGAAAAAGTAAACAAATACTATATATTTTTTATTTAAAAAAAATATCGGCTACTACGTTCACTGTTTAAATATTTCGTTTTTATAGTACCTCTATTGCTGTGAAATTCCCTAAAGCTTTGCTATAAGAAAATAAAAGGGGATAAGTAAACTTAGTGCAGTACCGAGGGTATCAAACAGAGAGATCGTATAATGATCAAGGTAAGAACAACCTGTCGACCAGGTAAATAACGCCATTCTGCCGTGTTATCGGCATATTAAGCGAATGGAAACTACCCCGGCCGTCGCCCACCTCGATGCCGGACGCTGTCAACCGGAAATCCAGCTTACGACCGTCGCCAATAGTAGGTAAAGTCAGGCTCCCCCCGTTTTCCTTTATTTTTTCTGTTAATGCGGCCAGGTCCCAGTTACCCGCCAGTACATGCAGCGTAAGTATTGTTTTTAAAGAGTCGGCATGCTCCGGCTGCAACATAGTTTCTTCAAAGCCCGGTGGGAAAGATTGGCTATTGGGGAGAAACACTGTGATGGGGTCGGCACCTTCAAAAACGTGTTCCAGCTGTGTTGCGCGAACTGCTTTCAGAAAAAAAGAATGCTCAGGTACGGCATCCACCATATATTGCAGAATAGTAGGTATCGGGCGGTTAACGGCCGTTGGTACCTGCGCCGACAGGTTGGCAGCGAACAGTAAGACTAAGAGAAACGATAAACAATACCGGTACATAGCTTTTTTATTTACAGCAACAATTAACAGGCATTTATGTTGCTGTGCCTCCTTTTTTTTAACAAACAGGGATAGGAAATTTTCCGCTTTTAAAAAGACAGGCGTATGCTGACCTTGTAATGACGGCCGGCAGCATAAAGATACCGGTCGGGGAATTGATTTGGATTGCCGGTTTCGTAGTCGAAACGTAGCTGTTGCGTTCGGCGTAGCAGTATGGCGCGATTGTTCAGTATATTTTGAACGCTAAGGAAAATGGTACACCGCCTGGTAATATCCTGCTTTCCCTGCCGTCTTTTCCAGGAAAAACTGTGACTTGCCGAACCGTCGAGAGAGAAGGACGCCGGTAATTTTTCCTGCTGCAATACCTGCTGCCATTCCGCACTACCCTGGCGGAACAATCCGACGGCCTCTGCCGTTAGCCGGGCGGGATTCACCTCCACATAGTTCCGGTCCAGTAAATTAGCGTACAGTGCCAACCTGCTTGAGCGCAAGGGTCTTAGATCCAATCCCAGGGTATAAACAGATTGCGGCCCCGCAGGAGCATAATAGTTTTTAAGATATACACGACTATAACCTACCGTCGAAACGGTATCCTGATCCGGATAAATGTTCACTTCCGCTCTTGATGTATAAAAAGCCTGCATCCAATTGGCCATAGCGGTAAGGGCTAAAACAGAATGCAATGGTATGCTGGCATAGAACTCCACCCCCGAGTACCGGGTATTCAGACCGCGAACGGCATAATGCACCAGGCCGGTATAGTCCTCGTTAAAGAAGCGGAGTATACGGGTTTCATCGCATCGGTCTGTAAAAAAACCGGTCACCTTTAGCTCTGCCCGGGATGTGTACAGGGCATAGCCGCCCTCAAGAGCTAAGATCCTTTCCTGCACCGGGTTGTCCAGCGTACTGTTCCTTACCCTTGGAGCATAAAATGTATTTTCCGCTAAGGGTGGCCTTGTCTTACCCAGCACATTGAAAAAAAGATAATGATGCCGGAAACGGTACTGCATGCCGGCTTTTGCTTCGTAGCTGCCAAAAGATAATTCTGGTGACGCTCCGTAAGATTGTTCCGGGAACAAACCATTACGAAAAATGCCTTCGCGCCGGAATGCAGTCCATAAATAACCCGCAGACAGGAAAAAGCTTAAACGCCCATATGTAAACGCTGCCTGGCTCCAGGCTCGCCCGGTCTTGGAAGTAAGTATATAATGATAAGCATAGCGGTCGCCAACACGGAGGATATGATTAGGCTGATACAGATCCGGTTGATGCAGATCCGGTTGATCCGGATAATTGCGTTCGGCATATTGATTAAGGTCCACAAAATAATCCCCGCCTAAAAGGTCCAGCAACTTACGGTATTGCTCTGATCGCTGCCCATACCCCGCAAGCCCTGCAGACAAGGTAAGATGATCGCCAATTGCTTTCTTTCCTGTTGCCGAGAATCCGAACAGGCGGAACTGCTCATGGTCTTCGCCTTGTACATAAGCGGAACGGTGCCCGGGAATGCCGTTGACCGATTCGTATTGGGCCCGGTTACGTTCATATAAGTTCGCCCAGTTTATCTGGCTGGTTTGCTGGTCCTCCATCCATTTATGCCGGTAGGCCAGGGCAATATCCGCCTGGGCAGGATCTTTATGCTCCAGCCAATATCCCGGCAGATACTGATAGTAATCCGGGCGAGGATCGGCAGCATGATAATAATCCAATGATGAAATACCCCTGCTCCCTTGTTGCAGCAGAAAAGCAATATTGGTGTATAAGGAACTTGCCCGGCTGGATTCCCAGTTTAAAATGAGCGTGGGCACCGAGGAGCGGTATACCTTTGCATTCCGTATAATACCCTCCTGGTACCCCCAATTCGGATTGTAAAGGAGATTGCCGGTAAGCTCCTGCGCTTCCCGGACCGTTGCGGACGATAATCCCAGCCGGGAGGCTGTATGATACATATTAAGATGTACCAGTCCTTTGGTACCTATTGTTTTACTGATACCCATATACCAGGAGTAAGCTTCCTGCGAAGTACCTTCAACATAGCCCTTTTCGGCCAGGCTGTACGAAGCAAAGCAGGACAGTGCAATACCCTTATGCAATAAGCCGGAATGGTAAGCAAGCTCATAGCGGCCCTTGGAGCCCAGATTAGCCCGGCTGAGCGAAACATTACCGCCCCTGGCCTGGGCAGAAGGCCGCAAATAGACACTGCGGGTTCCCAAGAGTTTGCCGGGATCCTCTTCGGATGCGGCCAAACCATAACTACGGCTGGTAGCAGCCGGAAGGTAATTGCCGGCAACTATCCCTTGTCCCGGTTGCGGGATAGTAATCCCGTTAATGAGCTCGGACGTAGCCGCAAAATTATACCCTCTTATTTTATACCCCAGGGGACGCCAATAAGCCATAGGTACAGCCAGATAGTTATCGGACAGCGCAGGCAATGCAGCAGAAGCATAACCATCGTCCGGAAGCCAGGAAATCTCTTCACCTGTTGGGGTAGCGATTGCAGAGGCCCGCTCCATATTAACGGGAAGCGCCGGCTTTTTCCTGGCGACGACCAATGCACCCAAGTCTACCTCCTGCTGGTCTACCCAGACACGGAATGTGTCTATACTTCCGCTGGCAGAACAGATAACACGGAGTACATAACTACCCCAAGGCACGCCAAAAAATGCGAATGTACCATCGGCAGAAAGCGGCGTCCACATCTTTAAGGGTAATAATTCCAGCTGAACATCCTCGTAGCGCATAAGATCAGCTGGAAGGCGGAGGCTCCCTTTTACCTGCGCCTCCTGGGCAGATAACGATAGGGGTCGTATAGCGATAAAGATAAGAAAGCAAAAAATAAATTTCATGTTAAACAGGTTATTACAGGAATAAAAATAAACAAAAAATACAAATTATAAAAAGCAAAGTATATAAAGCAATTTCCCCTTACTGCTTTCTTCTAAGGCAAAGCGATTTCTGAAATATCCTCATTAAACGTACTTTTGGAAACATTTTTTGAAAGACAATGGAAATAAAAAACATACAGGAAAAAACACTATTCGAAGAAGATAACATCCGGGCATTGGAAGCCATCGACCGGGCACAGTTAATAGCCTTTGCCCCCTACGTATGGGAAGCTTCGCGACTATTAAGAGATAAAGGCATCCTGAAATGTGTTGAAGACGCACGTAAGGAAGGCATTACCATCGACGAAGTGGCCACCCGTGTTGATATGTCCCACTATGGTGTGCGTATATTGCTGGAAGCCGGGCTGGGTATTGGTCTCGTGTACCGGAAAGAAGGCCGATATTACCTGGCAAAAACCGGGCATTTCCTGTTGAATCATGACATGACGCGGGTCAACTTCGACTTTATGCGTGATGTATGCTACAAAGGCTCACCGGCTCTGGAAGCTTCCATTGCGCGGGAAAAACCGGAAGGTCTTAAATCGCTGGGCCCCTGGAATACACTTTATGAAGGTTTGTCCAGCTTCCCCGACCAGGCCATGAAAAGCTGGCTGGCATTTGACCATTACTATTCCGACAATGCTTTTCCGGAAGCGCTTCCCATTGTTTTCGCGGCTAAACCGGCCAGGATTCTGGATATTGGCGGTAACACCGGCAAATGGACACTACAGTGCCTGGAATATAATGAACAGGTAAACATGGGCATTGTAGACCTGGCGGGTCAATTGAGAATGGCGGAAGAAAATATAAATAAGGCGGGATTCGAGGGCCGGGTGCAATACTACGAACACAATCTGCTTAACCCGCAACTGGAACTGCCTACCGGTTATGATACCATTTGGATGAGCCAGTTCCTGGACTGCTTTGCAGATAAAGAAATAGTAGCGATACTCCGGAAGTGTTTCCGCGCAGCCGATAAAGATACCCGTGTTTTCATTAATGAAACCTTCTGGGATCGCCAGCGCTTTACCACTTCTGCCTTCGCCTTACAGATGACCTCCCTGTATTTTACAACAATGGCAAACGGCAATAGCCAGATGTACGATAGTGAGGTCTTCTACAAATTAATTGACGAAGCCGGATTTGATATCGTGCAACAACATGACCAGATCGGGCTTAGCCATACCATATTGGAACTAAGGAAAAAGCAATAACAAAAACAACAAACAACACATACGCATAACACAACACACCTAACCATTTAATATCTTTTAATCCTTATGGTGACAACAGATGTACTTGTTATCGGTGCCGGTCCCTCCGGAACGGTAGCCGCCGCTATCATCAAAAAGGCAGGCTTTGACGTCAGAATAGTGGAAAAACAACAATTTCCGCGCTTTGTTATCGGCGAGAGCCTCCTGCCCAGATGCCTGGAAGCTTTAGATGATGCCGGCTTCATTGAGGCCTTGAACGAACAAAAGTTCCAGGTAAAATCCGGCGCTAAATTTGTGCGGAATGGAGCTATCTGTGACTTCACCTTTGAAAAGCAGCATACGGACGGCTGGAAATATGCCTGGCAAATGCCTCGTGCCGACTTCGATTTTGCCCTGGCGAACGAATGCGAACGGAAAGGCGTACCGGTTGCCTATAAACATGAAGTGACGGCCATTGAAATACAGGAAGATGGCAGCAGCGTCACTACCATACAACCGGAAAACGGCCCGGCTTACCAGGTAAAGGCCCGGTTTATTGTAGACGGTAGCGGCTATGGGAGGGTTATACCCCGGTTGTTTAATCTTGAAAAACCATCGTCGCAACCTGTGCGCAAGACGATGTTCTCCCACCTTTCCGATCCCCGGCGACTAGAACAGGAAGAACCGAACCGGATTGTAGTGTATGTGCATAAAGACGACTGCTGGATATGGACCATACCTTTTGCCAACGGTAAAACCTCGGTAGGTTTTGTTTCCTCCCCCGAATTCTTTGAGCAATATCAGGGTAGCCCGGAAGAACAGTTCAGAGCTATGCTAGCAGACGAACCGGCCCTGAAAGAAAGGTTTGCTTCGTCAGAACTATTTTTCGAGCCTAAAATACTGCAGGCCTGGAGCGCCACTACAGATACCTTCTGGGGAAAAGGGTTTATCCTTACCGGTAACGTTACCGAGTTCCTTGATCCGATATTTTCGTCCGGCGTTACACTGGCCACCGTTTCCGCACAAACTGCCGCCAAACTGGTAATACGCTACCTGAACGGCGAAGACGTAGATTTCCAGAAAGAATATACAGAACCCACCATGGAAGGCGTTAGCGTCTTCAGAACATACGTTAATAGCTGGTATGACGGTACATTGTTTAAAATATTTTTTGCTGAGGATAAAAATGAACAATTCAAAGAACAGATATGCAGCGTTCTGGCCGGTTATGTATGGGACAAAAGCAATCCTTTTGTAAAGAACCATGAAAAATCGGTAAGAACACTGGCCAGGTTCCTGGAACAACAGGAGGGATTATAGCCGGCAGCCCCATAACAGGCTAATACCGTTCAATTCCGTACCTTTGTTTCTCTATCCGGAAAGGGACGCTACCGGTGCAACGGAAAACAATTTGTAAAACAAAAAAAATGAACATGAAAAAATACAGTCTGATTATTGTTGCCGCTTTGACCTGGGCTTCATGTAGCCAGAACAGCGGGAAAACAGAAGATGTTGTCCATAACGAGGCAATGGAAGAAATGGATGGAAAAATTGCCGGCGTGCTCGACCCCGTTTGCAAAATGGCTAAAGATGATACCTGGACCGAATTTACAGTTAATGGAGCAGATACCGTATGGTTTTGCAGCCCACATTGTAAGGAAACCTATGAAAAAAGCCCTGAAAAGTACACTGCTCATTAATCTGTTATTCCTGCTTTATAATAAAGACGCGCTACACGTGCGTCTTTATTCATTAAATGAGACAAGCCTATGAACAAAGAGGAACAGTATATGAAACGTTGTCTGGACCTTGCTGCGAAGGGGGCCGGATATGCATCACCCAACCCCATGGTAGGCGCTGTTTTGGTACATCGCGGCCGGGTAATAGGTGAAGGTTGGCATGAGCGGTACGGTTCTGCCCATGCCGAAGTGAACTGCCTTCAGTCCGTGCAGGAAAGCGATCAACAATATATTACTTCCGCCACCTTATATGTGAGCCTGGAACCCTGTGCCCATTATGGCAAAACACCTCCCTGCGCTGACCTGATTATCCGTCACCATATTCCTCATGTGGTTATCGGCTGCCGTGATCCTTTCAGCCAAGTTGCCGGTAAAGGCATACAAAAGCTCGAAGAGGCGGGCATCCGGGTTACAACGGGCGTATTAAATACCGAATGCCGGTGGCTGAACCGGCGCTTCTTTGTGCGCCAGGAAATGAACCGGCCTTACTTTATTTTAAAATGGGCAAGTAGTGCCGACGGGTTCCTGGCGCCCTTCAACGGCAGAAGAGTTATGCTCTCCGGCCCCTTGTCCCTGCAACACGTCCATAAAATGAGAAGCGAAGAAGACGCTATCCTGGTTGGATTCAATACAGCCCGATTAGACGATCCGCGATTAAATAACCGCTACGGAACAGGCAAACAACCCGTTCGTATTGCGTACGATCCTCAAATGGCACTGCCCAGGTCGGCAGCCTTATTTCAGCCGGGGCAATCTACAATTATATTCAATAACCAGGTCGAAAAAACAGAAGGCGATATACAATGGTTAAAGCTGGACAAGGAACGGCCGGCAGCGCCGCAAATAGCAGAACGGTTGGCACAACTTCCTTTTAACTCCGTTATCGTAGAAGGAGGCAGTAAAACACTTTCTGCTTTTATCGAAGCCGGCATATGGGATGAATGTTTGCAATACCGGACACCACATCTGCTCGGAGAGGGCGTTCCGGCGCCTTTATTAAAAGGAGCTGTACAACACAGCCAGCATGCTTCCGGCCAGGACACCCTTCACCGGTTTTACAATACCTCCCTGATGCCCTATTTTACCTAACTACTTTTTAAGCGCCCCGTCTCAGGTCACTTTTCCTGCTCAGAAATTATATTATGATTCTAACCTATAAAACAATATCCGTAACATCTTCAGGTGAATTTAAAGATCGTGGTAGCAAATTTTTGGGTTATGCTTATCCCATAAACAGTCCGGACGATGTAAAAAAAATACTACAGGATCTCCGGAAAGAACATCCCAAAGCAGTGCATCATTGTTTTGCCTACCGTATCGGCACCGACGGATTACAATACCGGGCCAATGACGACGGAGAACCTTCGGGAAGCGCCGGAAGGCCCATTCTGGGGCAAATAGACAGTGCCGGCTTGACCAATCTGATCGTGGTCGTGGTCCGCTACTTCGGGGGTACCTTACTGGGTGTTCCCGGCCTGATAAATGCTTACAAAACAACCACAGCCTTGTGCCTGGAAAATGCCGTAGTTATAGAAAAAAATATGGAATACCGGATTATGCTGGACTTTGACTATTCGGTAATGAATGAAGTGATGTATGTATTGAAACAGCACGAAGCCACTATTTACCGAAATGACATGCAGTTATTCTGCCAGATCGAGGCAGGCATTCCTTTACAGCAGAAGGCGGCTTGCTTATCCCGGCTGGAGGAGATAAGAGGCGCTACACTTAAACCCCTATAAGCCCTGCTTGCAGCCGGGGAAGGCAAACAGATAACGAGCTCTTACAAAAGATAGAAAAAAGTTGTCCGGTTATCAAGAGATATTATCATGCCATTAACCTCTCCTTCCCGGAATTCTAGCCAATTCGCTTTACATTTGCCTGGTATTTTTAATTCAGCTGCATGGTGAAAATATCATATCTGTCTCATAAAACAACCCACTTCTTTTCAGAGCTGAATACGGATTATCTGTCCGGGGATAAAAAGCTAGCAGATTTTTATCGATTTACACCTGATGACAAAGGGCTGCAAAAAGCCATTGAAGAACGAAAAAAATATCCGGTCGACCGTAAACTCCTGGTGGCTGCCCTAAGACGGCAGTATGAGGGGTTTGTTATCAACGATAAGGTAAATACCCATATTGACCTCCTGTTGTCGGAAAACACCTTTACCGTCTGTACGGCTCATCAGCCCAACCTGATGACCGGCTACCTGTACTTTATTTACAAAATAATACATGCCGCTAAACTGGCGCAACACTTAAAGACACAGCATAGTGAATACAATTTTGTGCCGGTCTTCTATATCGGATCCGAAGATAATGATATAGAAGAGCTCGGCACTTTTCGTTTCAATGGCATAAAATTTAAATGGTCCACGGAACAAAAAGGCGCCGTAGGCCGGATGAAAACGGAAGACCCGCAGTTAAGAACCCTCCTGCAACAGTTAAATAATCTTATTGGTCCCCCGGGAGCTAATGCCGATAAACTGAAAGAGGTACTTTACCAGGCCTACCAAAAACAGGCTACTATAGCGGATGCAACCCGTTATATCGTAAACGAACTACTGGGCGACTACGGTATTGTTGTGCTGGACCCGGATGATAAAATGCTCAAAGAAGCATTTCTACCCGTATTGAGCGCTGAACTTTTGCACCAACGATCAGACCAACTGGTACAAGCCCCTTCCCAAAAGCTAAATCAATACTATAAAGCTCAGGCCTTTTCCAGGCCGGTCAACCTGTTTTACCTGAACGGCGACACAAGGGAAAGAATAGAATATAGTAACGGTAGCTGGTCTGTTTTGAGAACCCCTATACGCTGGGAAAAAGCAGGTCTGGAACAGGAATTAAAAGACCACCCGGAACGATTCAGTCCCAATGTCATTCTAAGAGGTCTATTCCAGGAATCCGTTTTGCCTAATGTAGCCTTTATAGGCGGCGGCAGTGAAGTAGCTTACTGGTTGCAGTTAAAGCCCTTATTTGAGCAATACAAGATTTTTTACCCGGCACTTATTCTTCGCCAGTCAGTACTGTGGATGGACGCCGCTGCCTGCGCCCTGCAAAGGAAGACCAACCTTACAGACGAGGAAATATTCGAGCCTGCTGAAAAGCTGGCCCGTTCTTTCGTACATAAACACACCCATAAAGACTTACAACTGGAAGACCTGAAGTTACAATTAAACAGGATATTTGAACAGGTAAAAAACAAGGCAAGCCATATTGATATAACCTTGAAATCAAGCGCTGATGCTGCACTTACAAAAATGAGGTATCAATTAGATACGGTTGAAAAGAAAATGATGCGCGCAGAAAAAAGAAATATGGCCGAAGATCTTGCGCAGATCTACAAATTAAAAAACAGGCTTTTCCCCAATGAATCATTACAGGAACGGTACGATACTTTTATGCCGTACTATATTGATATGGGCGATAATTTTTTTGAATATTTAATGCAGTACACCCTACCCTATGGCGACCGGTTTTTGCTGCTGAAATGTGGCTAAAAATCGTGTCAAAATAACTTCCCTAAGCGTAGTGGAGAAATGGCGCCTTGATTGGGCAGTATGGTGCGATGTCTAAAGTATACGGAAGCAATTGGTGGAACACCGCCTCCTATAGAGCGAAGCTTTGCTAAAGACCAATGTAAGCGAAGCGCAGTCGGGATATCTTCAGCGGTGATAAATCGGGAATTTATTTGGACAATATGCTTAAAAGTATTTCGAAAAATTTTTCTTTTATTTTTTTGGAAAATTAAAAGCGGCAGATTACCTTTGCACTCCCTTAAGCAGCAAGCCAATAGGGAAGTTCTTAAAAAAGGAAGCATAGCTCAGCTGGTTCAGAGCATCTGCCTTACAAGCAGAGGGTCCGCG
>JBEBWN010000042.1:0-16960 GCA_040392235.1 Taibaiella helva
AAAGAAGCCGGATAATTGGGTAGCACAGCGTTTAAAAATGACGTATTGCCAGCAAACAAATTGATGATATTATTCTTAAAATTCCCGTTTTCAGCAAAATAAGGCACCACTACATCATTAAGGTACTGCTCCAGGCTCAGGCCGGCAGCATTTGCATATTCATTGGTTACATATTCTATCCAGTTTCTTTTCACCATTTTATAATAACTCTCATCCTTGTAAGTAGCCAGTATATTACCCTGTGCATCGCGCACGTAGTAATCAGAGCGGCTTATAGCCGGATCAGACTGGGTGCTTGTATAGCTTTTGAGGTAGCGCTGCCCCGCGCCGTCGTAGGCGAAGTCCAGGCTCTGCGCTGTGTCTTTCCGGCTACGCATTACCTTATTATAGTGACTCCAGGCAATAGTATCCTGCCCGCTCACCAGGTCCTTAATCACATTACCATTAGCATCATATAAGTAGCGTGAAGCCCCCGTATTGGTATAAAGCTTTATATCGTTATGAAAAGCGCTATTCGAAACATATTCCGTCACATTATTTAGCCTGTTATTCTTTTGCCCCGGCGTATAATGATACAAAAGACTATCCATCAATTGCGCGCTACCGCTTACTGCATTGCCATTGCGCACCAGCTTCTGCAAATTACCATCAGGATCATAACTGTAGCGGCTATAGTAATCGGCCGTATGGGTGGGCTCGCCATTATAGGGGTTTACATAGGCATAATCGGCCTTGAGCAGGCGGTTCAACTGGTCGTAGGTATAAGAAGCGATCAAATTGGGGAAGGGCGCTATGGCTGTAGAGCTGCGGGGTATATTGCCATTATACATGCTCCGGCCGGGGTCGCCGCTATGGTTTACCGCCCTGCCGCCGATAGGCTGGTAATCGCCTTTAAAATAATCGAGGGTCATGGCCACGGCATCGCTGGCATGCACGCTGTTGCCAGAAGCATCGCCTCCCATGTCCATAGCGGTATCAAGTAGGTCGCCGTTAACGGCTTTCAACCAGCCCTGTATGGTATAGGCATAGTCCAGCCCCTGCACCCGCAGGTCGCCCAGGCTGAGCCGCGCCAGGGGCCCATGCTGGTAGTACTGGTAACCGGCCTCCCGCAACCAGAGATAGCCGTCGTCGCTACTCTCGACCGTTGTAATACGATTATCATCATCATACCGGTAACGCTGGAAATACTGGTCTACAAATCCCCGGTTATAACTGAGCATATTTACTTTGCCGCTCAACAGGTCGTAATCGTAATCCACCCGCTTGTACTGTTGTTGGTATATACCCCAGGCGGGGTAATCGCGCACCAGAGTCTTAACATTACCCGCAATATCGTAGCTGAAGTGCATGGCATAATTATAATCGTTCTGCGCTACATCGGCGGGCTGCAGGTAGTCGAAATACTTAATTGCGGACACCCGGCTACGCAGGTTTTCCTGCTCAGCTATGCCTATTTCAGCGCCGAAAATGGATACTGCAGTATCGTAATGGGTTACCACCACTTCTTCCCGGATATGCGAACGGACAAAATTGCGGATGGCTTCATGACTGTACAAGCGAAGGTTTTGCACTTCCAACGGGAAAGGCGTGCGCAACTTCCCTACCGGGTCATAGCGTGAGCAGGTATAACGAACGGGCACGGTTTCGTTCACTACCGGTATCGGGTCGAAATAGTTCTCACAAGCCATTTTAGCCTGCCCGGTTTCGATAATCCGCCCCAGGTCGTCGTATAAAGTATAGGTTAAATAGCCTTTATAGCGTTGCTCTGAATTTTGTGAAAAAATAGCCCTACCTGCCGCATCGTAAAAATAGGTGGTACGGCCCGCATCGGGGGTATTCTGCGCTTCCACCTGGTTCAGGCTATTGTATTCATAAGTGGTATGTTTGGGCGGTAAATAACTATAAGGCTCCCACATAGAACCGGATCTTCTGACCATATTAATATAAGGCAAGTCGTAATCATTTACGGTAGTAATAGCGGCCGGAGGCACGGTACGGATCAGGTTGCCCGCCCGGTCGTAATAATACAGGGTATAGTTAAACCGCTGGTTATGGTAGCCCGTAGTAAACTTTTCGACAGCGCCCCGCTGTAACATATAAGCCAGGAAATCCTGCCGCAGGAAGTTACGGACCGAATCGAGATACAGTTTATACTGCACTTTGCCTTCATAAATAGCAGCCTGCAGGCGACGGCGCTCACAATTGTTTACCGTATCGGCTATAGCCAGGTTTTCGTTGACTGCTCGTGTTAACAGTACATTACGTAAAGTTACATTCCGAGCCAGCAGGAAATCAGTATAGCCGTCCAGGTACAGATCGGCCAGTGGGGCCGCCGAGCCCGCCTTACGGGTCATATGCAGGCGGAAGGAATAGGAGCGGTCCTGTCCCGGGTTGGGGGTTAAGGCCGCAAATTCGTAATCGGGGTAATACAGGGTATCCAGGTAAGCCGGCATACGCACAAACAGGTTATAGAGGGTATCTCCCTCCCCGAAATAACGGTACCAGAAGGCCCCGTCGCTACAGCGGAACGCCGTGATAGGATGGGCCCCACCGGCTATTTGCCTTACCGCATCACCCCGGAAGAACAAGCCCGGCGTGCCGGTAAGCGTCTGGAAATAGCTTTTTACCTGGTCCAGTACATAGCCGGCTTTAGCATAGGAAGTACCGGTTGTAGCCGTAGCGGCATTCAACAGGGATAAATGCTGACGGTTACCGGGCTGGGTCGGCCAGCCATAACTGGCCTGGGGTGTGTACCCCAGCCCCAGGGAAAACAGCGCTCCCTGCAATAAAGAAGCCTTGATCGTGTCTAATACCACACTGGGCGCCAGACCCTGGAAGCTGTACACATACTGCAGGTATTTCTGCATTTCGGGCAATCTCGATTGCTCATTCACTGTGGATACAATAGACAAAGAAAGCTTTGCGGGGATACCTGCCGAATCGATATAACGGCTCAAAAGGTACATATTATAAGTATTATCACTACTATAGCCTATCGATTGCGCATTTACATTATATACATTGGAAGTGGCAAAACCCGTACCATTCCAGGACAAGAAAGTGCCGGCTAAAACAAAATTAAATGGGTTCGGGTTAGCTCCAAAAATGGTCGCACTATTGGGTGTAAAGGACAGGTCGTCGCTAATGAGAAGCGCTACCCGGTTATTGGCATCCACAGTATTGATTGTTTTAAAATCCACACCGGCAGAATAATTTTCGACGAACTCCCGGAATTTGCGCAGCTTGTTTTTAGGCAAGCCTGTAAAATCAAATGCTACCTGGGAATTACTACCTACGCGAATCCAAAAACGGGGTGTTAAACGCACATCGGGATCATAATTATTAATGGCTTGATAGTAAATGGAATCTGCTCCGGGCACAATGAAATTAATGCTGGCATAACCATTAACATATTGCCTTATAGTTATTAAATCGGCGAGAGCACAGCCCTGCATAAAATCGCTGTATTGTTCCTCTGTATACGCCTTCTGCAGCCTGTAATTCATAAAATTACGCAACATGGTCATATAGTAAGGATGATCAGCCCCCTTAACCTGGTAGGCATCCAGGGTATCCCGAAAGTCGAGGTATAGTCCAGCCATCTGGGTACAGGGCACGCAACCCGCCAGCGGGCCTCCGTTCACCTGGTTGAACACTACCTTATCGTTCCAGGCTGGCAGCAGGCACTCCATCGTGTTGCGCTGCACCCGCAGCACAAAACTATATTGCCCGATATAACCGCTTCGATAGCCCGCCTGCAATGCTGGACTGGCATCGTTCATGCAGTCCAGCGACAGGCTGATCGTTTCGCCGGGCCCGGGACTGAAAGGCGTAGCGCAGGTGCCCGCTCCTGTGGCCCGCACATAGAACCGTACCTGGTTGCCGCCCAGGGCAATAGTAAGCGTATATAGCTTTTGCCCCGCATCATAAGCCGCCGTAGCATTGGCCGCCGTACCGCCCAGGATACTGATCAATTCCTGCTCAAAGGTGTTCGTGTTGTTTAGGTTATAGGCATAGGTATTACCCGGGTTTTGCAGGGCGCTGAGCGCTGCCCCGTTCAGGCTGTTCCCGGCATGATTATAAAACACTACATCCCGGCAACTGAAATCGTTTTGCATCATAGCCCGAGCCACAGCCATATTACCATCGTAACTGACCAGGTAAGGATTGCACAGATCGTCGGGCGACACCCCTGCGCCGGTAATAGCCGAACGGATCTGGCCGGGACTGTACATCCCGCCGCTTACCTCGCCGTTCAGGCCCATGGTAAGGAGGGCAGAACGGATCGCGGCCAGGTTAATGCTGTTGCCGCAGTTCGCCAGCTGCTCCATAATTTTATCGACCGCCCCAACATACAACAGGCTGTCATAGCTTTGGTACAACATCCTGGCGCTATCGCTGGCCGGACGGTAAGCGGAAAAGCTATCGGCGTCAACGGTTTTCAGCAGGTCAAAATAGTCGCCCACACTGGCACCAACGCCGGGGTTAATACCCTGGATTACCTCCAGGAAGCTGTTGTTCCCGGTTGCCAGGCTACCGTTGTCAGCAAATCCGGCCATAAATACGGGCAACGGCACCAGGTCCATGCGCATTGGGGAACAGGCATCACAATTTTGACCGGGTGGCAACTCTTTCAGGTTGAAAAGATAGCGGGAACGGTTACCCAGGTACAGGTTACGCGCCGCTTCAAAGTATTTTTGCTTCAGGAAATCATTGTCGAGCACCGCCCCGGCTATACGGCCCTGGAAGATATCATTATAGCACTGCCGGAACAGGACACTGTCCATACAACCACAGTAAGCCTGTACCAGCGCCAGGGTATCCAGGCCGATGATACCGCCCATAGTTTTAGACAAGGTATCGAAGGCATTGGGATATTGCAGGGGCTGACTTTGCATTTTGCTGAGCAGCGGGTCGTCCGAAATCATATCCGACAACCGCAGCAGGCCCAGGCTTTCGGCCACGCCGGCCTCTGTTATACTTTGCAACTTATCGCCATAAGGATCATCAGTACAATGCAGGAGGTTACAATATTCGGGATGCAGGGGCAGCAGGGCCTCTGCCAGGGTATCGTTAAAAATATAGATCAGGGTATCGACCGGTAATTCCTGCAGGTTGGTATAAGTACGACCGAAGCGGGTAATGCTACCGGGCAGGTCTACGAGGCAGGGGTCCTGGTAGCGGTAACGGCAACGCAGGGTATCGGTTCCTCTTAACAGGAAACCTTTTTGGCCCGGCCCGAAATTGCCGGGACCAAGCACATAACTGCCCTCTGCGGTCCAGGGATTGCCTTCCAGCACACTTTGTATATCTTCCCTACCTACTTCGATCATCCAGGTTACCGGCAAACTGCCATCAGAACAAAAGAGGCTGAATATGGAATTTTTATTGCCCAGTACCGTGCCGGTACTTTTATTGTAAATACCGTATTTACGTTGTATAGCCGTACTGTCCTTATTAGGCCATAGCTCCTGCATCATCCGGTACTTTTTGCCGGCACAGCTATTCGCTGGCTCACGGGCATAGTCCTCCGCACAGGGAAATTCTTTCGACAATACCGATTCTTTAATAAAGGAAGGCTCGGTACGCAGGCAGTTATCATTGGCCGCCAGGAAATCGTCGATCGCCCGGTCAATATCGTCTGTATTAATACGGAGCTCTTTGTGTATAGTATGCTTTCCCTGCTCCATAAAAAAGTTTTTTAGGGGCGAAGCATCGCTCAGGGTATCACCGCTGCTGAGCAAACCGGTTTGTCCCAGGGTGCCGGAATCACCTGCACGCCAGTTACCGCACTCATCCAGTACACCGTACCGGTACCGTGCTTCTACCGTGAGGAATTTGCCGGGGCAGAAAGTGGCATACGGTACAAAAGATACATTATACTGCGCCTGGTTATTGCCGGCCGCCTCGTTGAAAAAGTTCTTATCGAGGATACGCTTATTACCAATCACCTGCTGGCTAAGTCCTTCCAGGTGATCTTCAAAATAAGTACTGGTATCCGGCACATTGTCGTTGGGCAGAATAGCATGGTTTATAGTATCGGGAACCCCCACCATGGAGCTGACTACGGTACGCCCTTTATAGTCGGTAATATTCAGGGAGTATTGTCCGTTAGGATCGCGGGATACTGTTTTGCGGTAAAAACCCGACCAGCCTATGGCGCTGCCGAACAAGCGGTTCAGGTCGGTCTGATCGGAAGACACATAGGCGTTCTTCACCGTATGTCCATAACCTATCTGCAGGCTATCGCCGGCACCGCCCTGTTTTTCCACCCGCTCGTCGAAACCCGGCGAGTAAATGGTTTGCACCAGCGGAAAGCCCCCGGCATCCGGCACAAATTGCTGGTAACCTGATTGATCGGGATTGAGCGGGGAATAGTAAATATGCGCCGGCGAGCTGGCCGATAAAGGCGCAATGGGTATATCGGTTGTGCAAACCGTTCCCCTCAGGGAATCGAAGTCTTTTGCGCGATAAGGAAGGGTGGTAGCCGAATTCAGGCTGAGGTTGTATTGGTACCGGAACGCATTTGTGGGTACCGGTGTAGGCAGCAGGCTGATAGAGGGTCTGCCCTCGTAATCGTACACCTGTTCTGTAGCGATAAGCCTGCCGGGCGCACTATTAAAACGGGTGATGCTCTGCCTGTTTTTCAATAAGCCATCGTAATAACTCATCACATGCTTGTACTTGCCCCCCTCGGCGAAGGATACAGTATATTGCCAGTTCAGGCTGTCCTGCAAATGCGCCTGCCCCAGCTGATAAACACTGCTGCTCCCAACAGAAGACACGTAATCTTTATCGGCCAGCGACCAGGTGCCATATACCGGGTACTGGTACAGCAGCGAATCGGGCCGGACCATACGAACCCGGTACACCAGGTATCCCCGCTGGTAGGTTAAGGGTATCCGGTAGTAATTGGTATCCAATACCACGCGGGTGCTGTTGTGTTGGAAATCGTACAAAAGGGAAGAAGAGGAAGCAATGTCCATAGTACCTGCCGCGATATCCATCTTATAATCGTCCACATAGGTCCACTCCAGTTCAAAATTTGCCGGTGTCAATTCCAGGCTGCTGTCTACTGATGCGCCGGATACCGTCCATCGCAAGGGAAGATAATCATTGGCAGCCGCGCCCCGGTTTATATCCATAACCGGTGCATCCTGCCCGTAAACATCAACATAGCTGCCCCCCACTTTCACCTTTTTATGGTAAGGTTGTACCTGGATACTAGCCTCTACGCTGCAATTGTAGAAGGCAAAGGACCCTCCCGGGCTCATATCCAGCAGTACCGGCGGCGAATTAGCATCGGTTATCTGGTACATGCCGGTTAGCACCACCATGATCTTATGAAAATTACTGTATTTTTTGACCTGAATATCCTGGTAGGCCGCCAGCGAATCCGGTTTATAACTTATGGTCAATGTATCATTGAAGGAAGTGTAAGCGTTGGTATCCGACAAGTTGGGATAGCCATAAATTTTATACACCAGTCGTAAGGTATAAGGGTCGGCAATTTTGTCGGCGTAGCCATGGTTAACATAGAAACGGACAAAAGCATGCACACTCTTAAACTTAAGGTTAGCGCCCCAAGAGGACCCAGCCGCCCGTATTTCCTCCCACTTATTCTGTCGCACCACAAGGGTATCAAAACCATCGTTCGTTTTGATCTGCATTGCCGTCAATACTTTACTGTCGTCTCTTTCGCGGAAATGAAAGGCTTGTCCATAGCCCAATAAGGCCATACCCACCAGTAAGGATACGGTAACGATTGCCCGGGCAGTTTTGTCGAATACTTTTAACGCTTTCATAAGAAAAAAATTATAGGGTGGTGGTCAGGCTATAGTTTTTAAATTGCAACAACTGTACTTTGCCCTGTACGACCTTGAAATATTGTTTTTCATCAAAAACGGATACGGGTATATCCGTTGCATAATGATTACTGAGCGTTTCACTGCGGGTGCCCCGTGCTGTCTTCGACCCGGTGGCGCCGGGATAAAAAGCCACTATACGAATGCTTTCTGGCAATTGTCTCCTGTTATCGTATACGATCTCTACCTTTTCAATATAGCTATCAGGCGCAAAAGTTAAGGTAAAGGTCGTCAGGTCGCCCTGGTTGCGGGGAGGCGCTAAGTGTGCAGAAGGCAGCAGCAGCGAATCCAGGAAATAGGCTACCGGGTCGGATGCAAATAGCTTACTAATCTCAGCGGTGTACTTACCCTGCTTTTTGTTGTAGGCAGCCACCCGGAATACGCTGGCCTGGCGCCGGGCATGATCAGCCTTATAAGCCCAGGTTTCGTTCAGGACCAGAGTTTGAAAGCGGTCTATATAGCAATAACGTTGCTTACCGGCATCCATATACACCTTTGCCCGTTTGTGGTCTGTCTTGCCATCCGGGAAAGTTACTTTGGTATCCGTTTCGTAGCGGTAGCTGCGCAAAGATTTCAACCGGGTTATAGCCGCCTTCAATTCGGGCCAGCCGGCATCTGCTGCCTGGAGACCAGGGCAGAGCAACAGGAAAAGGCATATAAATAATAAGACGGGCTTCAGCGCTGCGTTATAATCGTTCCGTTTTAACATATACGTATGGTTAATGCTATTAATTGTATTTCCCGGCCTGTGCGCTACGCGATTCCGTAACCGTCATAATGCCGTTTTCTGTTTCCCTCTTGGTACGGATAAGATTACCCTCCTGGTCGTACTCGTAGAACGAGGCAAAATTATTTTCATCCAGCGTAGCCAGCAGCCGCTGGTTAAAGGGGTGATACACAAAAGCCTTCATATTGGCACTGACCGGCATAATGCGTATATCATCGACATAGGCGCCTGCCGGCAAGGCTATAGTAAGGCTGCTTACATTACCCGGCACATTCAATACCTGCTCTACCTGCTGCCAGCCGTCTATGATATTCGATTTGAGGCTGAAACCTGCCGGGGCAGTATAACCGGTCAGGGCGCCTGGTGGCGACTGCGGGCGGAACCAGTACGACACCAGGTACCGCTTATTGGGCTCCAGGCTGAAAGATAAATACCGGGAGCGCTTACCGGCCTGCGGATCGGCTTTTACCGGCAGGCTAAGGTTAACCGCACCTGTAGTGGCCAGGGCGCAATAACCACTGTGAGCGGCATTGCCCGTGATGCGGAAGCCTGAGCTACCGGTACTATCAAAATAAGCGTAAGGACTACCCGATAAACCCGCCAGGGAGAAGAAGGAAGCGAATGGAGAAAAATGGAACCGGTTCAGGCTGGCCAGTATCTGTAACACTTTATAATCCTCAAAATTTTCAGTAAAAACCTGGTGTTGCCGCGCATTCTGGGCCAGGCATACCGGGAGGGCATGCTGGTAACCGTATTGGGCGGTAGTATAATTACCTATGGCATCGCGGTTCTCCAACTCCTGCCCCCAGGGACTCCATTTGGTAACAGAGCGGCTGACCAGCCAGCCCGGGTCATTTTCAGGCTTAGGGCTGAAATAGTTATAATCATTTATAGTGGATGGCGTTAAGTATGAGGTTTGCTTTACGAAACCGCCGAATTCTATTCCGCCAAAAGAAGGGTTATTACAATACTGTACAATCTGCACACATCTGTCCGGATTACCTCCGGCAAACCACAAAGAAGCTGCCGAAAAAAGCCCGGGAGTGCGCTCAATCACTGCGCTATAATTCCGTTTTTTCATATACACATACTCCTGCGCCAGGCGCTTCACCTGCCGGGTACCGTTGAGGAAAACATTAAGCGAATCCCAGTTAGATGGGTTTTGCAGGGAATCGTACCTGGGCAAGATAGCCGTAAGGGTGTCGGAAAAAGTCCTCCCGCTCAGGCTGATTAGCTTGTTCAGCTTGTCATTCAGAAAACCGGCACTGTCGAAAGGCATTTCCATAGTGACATAATTCTGTATGGATTCCTGCAACTGGTTCTTAGCGCCGGAACGGATTACCTTCAACCGGCTTTTTGTTAAGGCGCCGCTGGCCGGCCAGGTATTTTTGTATCTGGGCTTTAAGACCAGGGTCAGTTTACCACATTGGGGACGCGGCACCTGCGTAAGCGATGCGGCACAAGGCGAGTTAAAGACTGCTCTGAAGGGCAGCACAGTTGTATCCCTGTTTTCAGTATTATTACAACCGCCTCTGCAGAAGACGGACAAAACAGCCCCGGTATCTGTACCAGGCGCCAGGTAAATAGCATCTACCCAGGCATTGGTACGGCCGGTCCCTGTCCCAAGTGTATAAGCAATAGATACCTCATCGCCGATTTTAAAATTCTGGGAGGAAATATTGGGCAGGTAAGCGGCATGGTTTATTATAGGAATACTGTCAAACTCCTGCTCATAACCGGTATTGGTATAGGAAGGCCCCATGGTTTTATATCCCCAGTAAGCAGGGTAGGTCACGTCGTATTCTTTGTCGTCAAATTCATTATTGACGGATGTAATCAGCGCTTTCCCGGTCAACGCGTCAAAAGCTTCATTATGCACTGTGGTCAGCGCTCCTTCCTGGAAACTCTGTACCTCTTTAAGAATACCATATTGCTGCACTACTTTGGTAGCCACCACCGAGCGGAACTCATTGCGGAAGTTGAAATCGGCAGGATAGAACCAGGGGATAGGTATCGGGAAGATACCCGCCAGGAAGAGATTCAGGTTCAGGTACATGGTATTGGAACTCGTTTCCTCCTTCTTTTCACGCGTATCTATAGTGAGATCGGCCTCCATAGCGACCTGTTTGTATTGCCGCTTCATCTTACCCTCCTGGGGGTCGAACTCTATAACGGGCACGGTATTGTTCAGCTTCGCGCCATCGGTATGGTAAATATAGTGCTGGTAGCTGACCAGTTCGGACATTCCGGTAGCCGGCTTTACAATACGGTGTTCGGTACGCTTGGGCTTACCATGCATGTCGTTAAAGACAAGAGTATAGCCCTGGGTCCCCTCGCTAACGCGCTCCTGTTCCGTAAAGGTATACTTTTGCCGGGTTGCCAGGGGGTCAAGGGACGTTACGCTGGCTTGAATGGGAAAATCCTTCGCGGTGTAAAAATCATAAATATCAACACCCTGTGCCGATACACCTTTATCGCGGTGTATGCTTTCTACCCTTACTTTACTATAGCCTACCACCGGCGAGGGATAAAGGCTTTCGCCCACCGGCAGCTCCTGGTAAATACCTACGGGATCGACGGGGGGAAAACGGCTACCCGATTGTGCTGCATAGTTGACCGGCTCGCGGAAAGGGTTTTCGTCGCCGCCGATCTGGGGCTCATAGCTGGCTACACCACTGCTGACGACGCCATAGTTGCCGGCATCTTCGGTAGTGTAATAATAGTTTTTGCCATAGCTGGCGTTCTGACTGTTACCACCTGCCAGTTGTTTCCAGTTATCGGAGAAGGTCAGCTGCCGTACCCTTGCCCCCCCGCCCTTCTTCCTCAGGCCGGGACTGTTGAGCCGGCAGTAGGAAGCACTGAGTCGCACCTCTTTTGCCTTACCCTCTTCAACCATGCGCTGCAGGGGATTCTTGGTGAAGGATACCAGCTCGCTGAAGGCGTACTGCATACCGGAAAGGATATTGCCCAGGTCCGTCTGGCTGGGATCACTGCCCGGGAAGAGGATATGGGGCAGGTAATACCGGGCAAAATTCAGCGCCGTATACGTGATAGGATTAAGGCTGGCGCCCCCTCCGGTTATGGAAGCAGGCTTTAATTTGATATAGCCATGTACGCCATCCGGACAGGGGCCAATGGCTTCCACTTCTGCATAACCCTTAATCGGCTCGAATACCGATCCCGTCAGCCTGGTCTCGACATTGAAGTAAAGGATACGCTGTTTGTTCAGGTAATTTTCTTCAAAGCTGAGCCCGCTCTTTTCCTGGGCCGTTCTCCTCGTAAAATAAAGGTAGGTATTGGCACTGTTCTTGTCAAAATACAACTGGTTGCCGGCGCTGAAATCAGTCGAATTGCCCATACCGTTCAGCATAAACATTTCCATAGCCGCCTTATCCTGCACAAAGGCATAATCGTCCGATTCGTAGCTAACATCGATAACTCCGCCCGAGGGCAATGTTATTTTATCCAGCGACCAGGCCCCTGCATAATCATCCAGCTGCGTGTCGGCCTGGTTAACAAAAGGAAAATCATTATTGCTCAGTGTGGGGTTATTGGGCTTATACATCCCCCAGCGGTCTTTATTAGCGAAGGCGTAGTTGTAATTACTACCATAAGCAAAACGGTATGGGCTCAACATATTTTTATCAGAATTGCCGTAACGGATATAAATACGCTGCAATGTGAGCTTACCTGTAACATCGGTATTGGTTATCCCTTTCATAAACCGTTTGTTGTTGGCTACATTTCTGCAAAGGGAATAATCGTACTGGAAGATAACCGTTTTAACCGGCACAGCGCTGGTTTCATTAACAAAACGGTCATGTTTATTGTACAGTTTAATGGAATCGAGCTTATAGGAAAGATCGCTTATGGTATCTTTTCCACAAGCATCGAGACGCTCCGAAGTATAAAATTCAGCCACAAAATGCTTAGATTCTATACTGTGCAGCAGCCATTGCTCGCGGCTTCCCTCCAGGTAACTGGCCTTATCGTCGAGCGCATCCGATTTGAAGCCGGGGTTATATTGCGCTTTATTATTGCCATAGGGCGCCCGCCATTTATAGGCCGCATTTTTGCGGCTGTAGTTAAACTTGGTAAAGGTGCCAAAATCATCATCTGTAGGGCCGTCGCCGGTAATGTCCACATAATCAGTCGAAAGCACGGATGTCAGCAGGTAGCTATGTGCGAAAGGTGGTGTAGCCGTCTTGCTGAAAAAATTGTCCCGCCCCTTTGTATTGCCCGTCGTAATATCGGAAGGGTCGTTAATCGTATAGAGTCCGTTATTGTCGCCGGTCGGGTCGCAGGCAAAAGTAACTTCCTGCTGGCTCCGGTTCAGGGCCGGAATGCCATATACATAGCGCCGTCCGTCGGTTTGCACCTGCACCACTTCTGAAATATGATGGCTCTTCCGCTCGGTGCTCACACGCGCGATGGTTTCTTTCGTTACATCAGGTCCTGATGCAAAGCCCTGGGTGGAATAACTTTGCAGGCTGGTAGAACTGGCAACACCAAAGCGCTCTGCCTCCTCGCCCGTGAAATAATAGATCAGGTTTCCCCTGGGGTCGCGTTCCTGTTCCGATCCGGGCTTCCTGGAAGGGATATTGCCGGTAGCCGTACCTTTTATAGGGTTTAACCCACCGATAGCGCTGAACAGGCTGGAATTAATTGCAGAGGCTTCGCCCGCCTGTTTGAAATACACATTTTCATAAAGGCTTCCCGGCCTCTTATCGGTAAAGGGCCTCTTATACTGGTCCCATGGACCGGAAGTAATATCTGTCTTGCTTACCGAAATATCCGTGCCCAGCTCAAACAGGTTACCGATACCGGCCTCCAGTTCTAAAGATGCTTCTTTACCGGCATTGGATACACGCGGATCATATACGCTGCCGAAATCGTTGCGGAACGGCCGGAAAGAGCCGCCGGTTCCCTGCCCGCTTACGGAGTACACATCGTAGGTCATATTGCCGGCTGGTAAATAATGCATGGTTTCATTATAAATACCATCACGGTCGCGGGTAAAGTCCATAATAGAAGCATCGTCTGCCTCCTGCGCGTACAGGTAACCGTATCCGCTACGGCTGCCATCATTATTGTACGACAGGGTACTGACCATACCCGACACAGAGGGATGCGGATAGCCCGCGAATATTTCGCCGCCGATCTTGATCTGTCCGCGAAACATCGTCATGGTCGTACTATTGGTTACAACCGGTATGATATTCTTAATACCGATCGGCACTGTGGAGCGGAAGCGCCGGCCCACACCTGCAGCCCCAACCGAAACACTGCCGCTGAGGCTAAAGCTTTTATCTTTCAACCCGGAACGGGTATTATAGCCATGCCCATACGAGACGCCTACACCCGCGGCGATGTCGGTCTGTACGATCTGGGAAGTGCTAAACGACAGGCCTACATTATAGTCAATGTCGGCGCCATTCTGTGAACTGATGCCGAGATCAATACCCGCCGAAGCCACCTTAGCGACATTAACGCCGCCACCCAGGGTAAAATCAGTGCTGATCCCCTTATAGTTACTGGCGTTCAGGTTCAGGCTCAGGTTGGCCGAAAGCTTAATCAGGGGCGAACCTACACCCGCAATCTCAGCGCCTACCCCCACACCCACGCGGACGTTCTTCTCCGGCTTAATATTAAACTCCTTACTGATGGTTTCACCCTTGAAATCATCGGGCATACCCCGTACCGCCCGGTTAATAGCACCGGGATTAATATTCCACCCCAGTCCTACCCAACTGGCTTCCTGTTCCATATCCACACCGCTATGGTAAGAAATATTAACGGGGTAGCCTTCTACGTCCAGCAAGGGAATATTATACACGAAATCGCCCGTAAACAGGTCTACCATATCCGTAGTCCCTACCGGTTCAAAACTCTGCACTTCGGGTTGGCTGGGACCGGAAGTAAGGGCCACAGCAGACAAGGGCCAAATTAACTGGAATGTGAATACGCACAGCATCATCTCTGCTGTCCGCTTAATAACTCGCTTATTATACATCATAGGGTATAATTTTCTTCCGTAAAAAATATGCACATCGGCATTACTTATATCGACGGTATATGTTCCAGGTCAGTAGCCCGGATCTGCATTTTGATAATACCATTTTTAAAGACGCGGTCGTAAAAAGAAAACTGTATATCCCGCTCCGGTTCTTCTTCCCCATCCGGCAAGCGGAACCCGACAACAATTGTTTCGTGGGCTGCCAGGTTCTGCCCATGTTCAAACCAATAACTGGCCGGGTACAGGGTATCTTTACCATAAAGAAGGCGCATATCCCGCCCGGCTTCGTTCAGGTAATAGTTCAAACGGTCATTATACATACCCACATCGCTGACCTGGTAGCGCAATGGCGACTGCGGGAAGCCCGGCACGCTGAAGCTTACATTAAACCATATCATGCCCTTCAGGGCCGCCAACCGCCCTGAATCGGGTTCTAGGCCACCGGCTCGTTCCATATCCAGTATATAAGCTGGCGTTTTGTACTGCAGAACGTACTGTAAGGGCCCCCGGTTTACCTGCTTCCGCAGGCCATGGTCCATATTTTCAGCATAGGCAACCGGATCCTTTAGGGCATCGCCATTGCCACAACCTGCCAGCAGGCACACTGCCAGCAATGCATTAATTGCCTTTTTCATATCGTTTGTTTACAAAGTCGGTCAATAACTGTGTATGATCGTAAAATGCATCGTTATAAAGAACACTGCCCATGCCATTAGCGCCTATAATCAGGCGGAGATGTTGTTCTTTTCCGTAAGCATCGATTTCGGGATTCAGTCTTTTCCATACCTGTTCATTTATAGAACGGTTACTTTCTTCATAAGCCTGTTCGAAAGCGCCGCGGGCCTGCTGAAACTGGTTATAGATCCGGTTCAGTTCTGCGCCATCCGCGCCCGACATTTTGCTCCTCATTTCCAGTTCCGCCTTCAGGCTGTCCGCTCTTTTTCCGAGTGCCTGCAGCTCCCCGGCTGCCGTACTTTCCAGTTCTTTTTTCATTTTGTATGAATTGAATAACTTAATTGCATCTACAACTGCAATCTTCTTGCTGTCCCGGTAAGAGAGTCCCCATACCAGAGCCCCGGTGGCAAGGCTCACCAGCAAGGCGAATAATGCTATTCTAATGGCTTGTCTGTTCGTCATATAGTTCTATTTAATTAGCTCCGGATTAGCATAGCGGAATAATATCCTGTAGGTATGCCCTGTGATAGATGTAGCATGTAAGGTGTAACGCCTGCCATGTTTCAAGGGTTGGTCTTTATAAAACTCCAGCACATAACGGTTGTCACCGTATACGGCTTCCAACTTATTTGTTTTCAGTTTGATTTCCTTCCCGTCATCATCCGTTAGGGTCAGCGAAAGGGTATCGCGCTTCAGGTCTTCCAGTTTATATTTAAGTTTAAGCAGACCAGGCGCATACAGCGCGTAATGCCCGCTTTCCTTAGCGATATCGGCAAAGGCCGGATCTACAGGCCGGGCTGATAGTAAACTATCCTCCACAATCGTAAACTTCCAGGGTTCGGCTCCGCCCAGTAGTATGCCTTTATAATAGGCATCTACCGTCCAGGCATAGGTTTTAAATACCTGCAGGGGTTTGGCATAGGCGGGGTACATAATGCTGAGCTGGCTCAGGTTCCGTTCCTCCCATACCGCCGGGTTACGGCTTACCGCTCCGGCGGCATTCTGCCCTTCGCGCATTTCAGCTACGCGGATGCGATAAGTCAGTTCTGAAGCGAAGGGATAGTTGACGGTCCAGCTGAGCATAGGCTGATACTCGTATATACGGGCATCGTTCTGCGGGTCCAGCAGGTTGATCAGGAATATATCTTCGGCCTTGTGATAGGTACATTCATTATATACCTCCTTATCGCCTTCTACCGAAGTGTAATCGGGTTGTACACTGACACAATATTCATATATACCCTGGGGCAGGCGTTTATGGTATTCGAAAAGCTCTTTCAGCCCCGTTGAAGAATAAGTATACTGCGGCTGCACCGACTGTGCCGGGATAATATTTAAACCAGGCTGCAGGGTATAGGCAAACTGGTAGCTGATACGCAGGTCGGACCTGCGGTACACAATGCTGCCCTTGATCAGCGCCCGGGTGCTCTGTTCCCGGTTCAGAATCACCTGAAAATTCAGTATGTTATCAGGTGTGATATCGATACCATCAACCGGCGCCAGGTTGACAATAACACTGGTTTGGGCCCGGGCGGTAAAAAAACCAAGCCCGAACAAGAAACACCAGAGTACATATAAGCCTGTCTTTTTCATAGGCAATGTTTTTTTATTCAAAAGTTAAAAGGGAAAACCTAAAAGCTTATGTCATTAAGTGCAAAGAGGTTGAGCCCTGGGTAT
>JBEBWN010000043.1:0-16890 GCA_040392235.1 Taibaiella helva
CCCCTTCCCGGGTTACCACGCGCAACCAGTATATACCCGCTGCAAAGCGCGCAGTTTGAATAGTGTACTGCTCCTGGTAGGCTTCATTGCTTTCCCATACCAGCGCACCACTCGCGCTCAGCAGGCTCAGGGCCAATACCTGTTGCCTGCTCTTGTTATCTACCGTTACAAAATGATCGGCAGGATTAGGATACACCTTAATAAGCTGCTTTATACGGTTCACTGTGGCAATATTATCGGGTTCCGGCTCCGGTTCTTCCTCTGGCTCTACTACTACCTGCACATCGCCCTCGCTTTCACCACACTCATTCTTCACTACAAGCGACACCGTAAAGGTATCTGCCTGGTCATAGTCATGCACCGGACTTTCTTCGGTACTGGTTCTGCCATCGCCGAAATCCCAGGTATAGCTACCGGCATTGCCGCTGACATGCGGTGTAAACTTAGCCTGTTTTTTCCCGGTCATTTCGAAAGTTATCGAGTCCAGTACCGGCGCCGTCAGCAAGGTCAGGTTAATTGTGTCCGTACTGCTACACAGGTTCTCCTTCGATACTTTTACCCAATAGGCGCCCGATGTTTTGGCGATAATACTGGCCGTTTGTTCTCCTGTATTCCAGATATGATCCAGGCCCAGGTTTTTTGATTCTACAATATAAGGCGCGCAGGCTGTTGTATCTGCCCCCAGCGCCACCTCAGGATATACACATCGCGTTGAAAAACCCAATGCAGCCGACCATTTACTGGTATCGCCGGGCGAACAAATAGAACGCACATAGAATTCATAAGCGGCAGAATCTTCCAGGCCTACCGGCAATACATAAGGATTCGTATTGGTACGCACACGCGTTCCGCTACCCAGTGCAAAGCCTTTGGGCCCGTATTCCAGCGACCATTCGGTAGCCGAGTTATTCTCCGTCCAACCCATATTCACACCATTGGTCGTGATACCCGTGGCCGTCAGGCCCGTAGGCGGATAACAAACAAATGTTTTCACTACGCTGATATTATCGAAAAAGAGCGCATAGCCGCTATCCGAAACACATTGAAAACCAATATAATAAATACCGCTCTTCGTCGGTGTCACCTTAACCACATCTACCTTCCATAAATTCGTATCTGTTCTGCCGGAGTACAGTGGCGTGCCGCCGGTCATACTATCGGCAGTAGCAATATTGCCCATCCATATCTTGAATTTTTCCGTATTGCCCTGGGGATACTGTGTACGATAAGCAAAAGTGATCGTATATGAAGTATCCGCGCCTAATGACAGGCCCGGCGTATAAAACCAGCTATTAGCTGTTCCTGGAAGACTATATGACTCAAACTGCAGGTAGTTCGGTATGGACAGGGCATTACTGCTGGTAGTCGACACCTTCCACAGGCTACTGTTTTCCTTTAAAAAGTGTTCCTGGCTCATACACACCGGGAAAGTATTGCCTCCATCAAAGTTTTCGGCATATGGAACTGCCGATACACAAAGCGTGCGGAAAGAATTTACGGTACTCCAGGCACTGAAACTATTCGTACCGCATACACTGCGTACGTAGTAATCATAATCCTTGCTATGTTCCAGGTCCTGCAACAAGTAAGGTACGGTAGTGGCCGTTACCCTTTTACCATTACCCGGCGTAAAGCCTGTTGGGCCGTACTCGATCTGCCATTCTGTGGCTTTACCTTTTTCCTCCCAACCCAGGCGAACACTCTTATGCGTAATGCGATCTTCCTTTGTATTGATAGGCTGGCGACATGATGGTATTACCGAAACCGCGAAATTATCCACCACGATATTTACATTACCGCCTACCGAGTCGCTATGAGCATAAAGGCCTAATTTCACTACGCCGCTGTACTTATCCAGATCCAGCACAATATGGCGGGCGCCTTCATCAAAAGGCGTATTATTCATTGTCCAGTAATATAGGGCATCTGCTCTTTTCCAACTTAAACCATTATCTGTCGATACCACAACGGCAAAAGTGTCGTCCGCATTACCTACAACAGTAGGCGTAGTAAGTGAGTTCAGGAAAGCCAGGTCAAACTCCACCTGGTGTTTATCCGGTCCGGTACCCAGGTCGATGCTGGGTGAAATCAGCCATTCATATCTGCCTTTACCAGAAAGAAGCGCTTCAGCAGCTTTATTGGTTGTACCCGTATGCATCCAGTTGGTTGAGCGCCAATTGCTGGTAGCCGGTATCGTCAACGACGTTTCTATACGGCCCACTTTTGTTTCCCAGCAGGGCGCCGGCCATTTTGCAAAATTCTGCGTATAAGGTGTTGCAAAGCTGGCAGGACAGGTAGTAGAAAACAGATCAGCTATAGTGCTCCAGGCGCTGGTATCACCGGGACCGCAAATAGAGCGGACATATACCTGGTAATCTGCCGCCTGCCGCAACATATTTAATACAAGCGGTTTGGTTGAGGTGATCACTTTCTGTGCCGTTGCCGGATTTACCACCCCGGTATCGTAGGCTACCTGCCACTGCGTAGCCAAGCCATTTTCTGTCCAGTTCAACGTAGCGCCGGTCGGATTTAGGTTGCTAACCACAACATCAGACGGTTCCGGGCATTTTGCCGCTTCTTTTATAGCCACATTATCCAGCAGGATATCGTTGGCCAACAATGTAGTAGATGCTTCGTTCACTACAAAACGGACTTGTACCGACTTACCGACATAAGCTGTCAAGGGTACCTGGTAGGCTCTCCAGGTAACCTTACTACCTTTGTTGGTAAACACCGTTGTCCAAGTACCGTTATCTAATACATCGACCGTTAGCGTAGCTTCTTTACCGAGTTCCGTATAGTTGCTAAAAAGTTCGAATTGCAATATCGGTTTCGTCAGGCCGGCAAGGTTTACGAAAGGCATATACAATGATTTATCATTTGCCTTAAAGCTGTTATCCGTCCAGGCAAAAGTACCGGCGGCCCGGCCATTACTGGCCGGGGCGGCACCCGCAGTGGGCGAGCCTGTAAACAACCAGGCCCCCGCCGCATTAGTATTGGACGACGACATGCTCCAGCAGGAAGGTAAAACGCCGCTGGAAAAAGCTTCGGCTATGGGTGTTACAGCCGGTGCGCTGATATTAATGGTTGTTAGCGCTGTAGTACTGGATAATCCCGATCCGGTACAGGTAATAATAGCGCGATAATCGCGTGCTGCTGTAATGGTATCCCGTACACGCGACACTGTGGCGCCCGGCATATTACTGAAATTATTGGCACCCGCAACGCTCGACTGCCATTGTATAGATAAACCTGGTGCCGGCTTAAAGGCGGGCAACTGCAAATGTACAAAAGCGCGGCCGGGGCAATATACAGAGGAGTCGGCTATGGTCAGTGTAGTCGGCGTACCCGAACAATCTGGCGCAGGGGTGTAGTTCACCACCATATTGGGCCTGCCTGCACTCGTAAAAAAATTCAATGTGTTCGGTCCGCTAATAGCCGTACTACTGGTATTCCGTATTGTCCTGGGGTCGGTAGAAGGCAGCGTCGTAGAATTCCAGCTTATTGCTCCTATCGAGGTTGGATTACCCGCACCGGGAACAGAAGTAATGGCCCAATTAGAATATACCTCCAGGCTACCGCCTTTATAAGTATAGCCAGAGCCCGCCCCGAAAACGGTCATCCATTGTTCCTGCAGGCTGGGCAAGTTATTGGAGGCATCATCGAAATGGATAGTGCCGAACGAACTGAACCCGGAACTGGTATAAGTGTACACATTAACGCCGCTGGTGTACTTGGTTGCCGTTCCGCCATCTTTGATAAATATGGTCCAATCGGCGGTAGCCCCGTTAATCAGAGTCGGATTGTAAGCGCCCGAATTACCCCGGCGCCAGGACAGTGAATGGATAACAGCTCCGGGATAGATGCCTTTCGCCACCAGCTCTTCTTCCGTAAACAGGTACACCGAATAACTATACTGGTTGGCAGTGTTACTGGTCCGTATAATAGGTCCGTCACTGCTATTGGCCGTTGTGCCATTGCCAATGGTATCGCTCCTTTGGGCAAAAGCCGCCCCCATACTGCATAAAAACAGGAAAGAGAGCATGGTCAGGGACAATGTCCCTTTCTTTTTTCGTGTAAAAAAAGTCATATTCTAAAATTTAATAGACGCGTATAATAATTATCGTATCAGGGTCAGATCGCCTTTACGGGTATATTTCGTTTTGTATATACTGCCTTCAAACTGAAGCGCATAAAAATAAGTGCCTATATCTGCCGGTATACCGTTAAAGGTACCATCCCAACCGGCGTCCGGGCTGCTCGACAAAAAGATGCGCTGGCCCCAACGGTTAAAAATGCTTAAAGTATAATATGCCGTCACACAGCCGCTTTCAATCTGTGGCAGGAAAATATCATTCAGTCCATCGTGATTGGGCGAAAATGCCGTGGGTACATCCACCCGGCAGGAACAAGACACCTTAGCTATTGTTATCGTGTCAACGCCCAGGCAACGCTCGTTACGGACCTCCACCCAATACGTTCCGAACTCCCGCGCGTCGATAGTGGTACTTTCCAGGCCGGTGTTCCATAGCACACGTGTGCCGGGCTCAGGTGGTATACGGGCTTCCAGGCGCATCTCCAGGCGCACATCGTTACAGATAGCCGTATCGGCGCCAAGATCCTGCATTACGTTCAGATACCTTACCCGAACCGTATCCGTCAGAATACATTTATCCTTGGCAATGCTCAACCAATACTTCCCGCTTTGGTAAATATCATACCGCTGCCCGGCGCTGCCATCCTGCCATAAATAGGAAGTAGATCCGGGCACCTCGGCCGACAGGGAAAAATTTTCCGGGGCGCAAACCGTTGTATCCGGTCCCAGGTCAAAGGTAAAGTCACTACCGCCTACAATAAAGCTGTCGATATAAGAGTGGCAGTCGCCTTTGTAAAAAACCCAATACTTACCCCTTCTTTTAACGGTTCGCACTGGCTCCGTACTGCCATTATCCCAGATAAACAGGCCGCTCAGGGGGCGTACCGCCAGGGCCAAGGCACTGATGTTCTGCGAACCCGTAGATGAACAGATCAGCGTGTCCAGCACGGTAGTATGAATAGTATCTTTGGGAAAAGGCAAAACAACTTCGGCCGAAAGGCCGAAACGGGCCTCCCTGTTTGTACCCAATGCCAACCCCGTACGTTGAAAATCGCAAGCCAAACCTTTCCGGTTCGGATTATTGATTTGCCCCAGGTTGCCGGAACTCATCATAGAAACATAAACTTTTCCATCGTACAATTTTAAAGCCCGGGACTCATTCCTACGGAAAGTATCGATAACTGTTTCTGAAGCCCGAACAGCCGCCGCGCTATAGGTAGCCAGTTCATACTGCACTATGGAAGAGGTATTCGTATCATTATAATTAACGTATAAAAATTTCCCATCCGGTGAAAAACAGGAACTACTCGTCCATTTATTATTAATGGACAGTCCATCCGAAACCATTCCTGTTTCCGGGTCAAACCGGAACAGTTGCAAACCGGCAATAACGCTGCCCGGCAAAATAGAGGCCGTTGAGGCCACCAGGGACAGCATTTTCCGGTCGGGCGACACCGTCAGGGCCGCCAGGTTATAACAGCCGGCAACGCCCACGTCCGAGATCACGGGATTAGAGCTGATACCCCGGTAATCAATGTGATAGGCTTTAAAGCGCGCACTACGGTTATCGTGCAACAACAACCACAGGTCGCAGTTATTCCCCGGTATGCCAATCATACATTCACTCAGATTCTGATCCAGCAACAAATTCTTTTTGCCGGGTATAATGTCACCGTAACCTCTGTCTAAAATGGTATCTACTATAGAATAATATAACCTGCTGGAATAAGTACCTGCATTTGTAGCGCCAAGCGAGAACAAATAATACTGTCCCGGCTTTTCCAGTGAGGGCAGTATGCATACCCCCTGCCAGGTGCCGCCATCGGCCCGTTGTCCATTATTAAAAGGGTTACCTAATAAGCCCGAGCCATTAGGCATTGGTTTATGGTCGCGGTTAAAACAGGAGTTGCCCTGCGAGTAAAATTGCAATTGCCCCGTAGCCGGCGACGATAAGCTAGCGCTACTTACAAAAGTATTCACGGCAGATTCGAAAGCGCGAGCAGGATTAAAATTGAAATCCAACCCCGCATGCCGCCCGAATGTCCATACCTTATTGGCATTGATAAATGGTATGCGTTCATTATACAATTGTCCCTGTGCCATGGCGCTCAGGCCGCACAGCATACTGAAAATCAACCCACAATAATATAAAAAGTAAGTTTTCCTGTACATAAATCCGTTTCTACTGCACACAATAGACAAAGTTACCTACCTGTTCCGGTATACTTACCCGGGTTTCTGCGTAATTTTCAGGCAGCAAAAATTACGTAGTTCTACCTAGACTTAGCGCTTACTTTAACAAAAACAATAATAACTAAAGAAAGTTCTTAGCTCCGTTGGTAAATAAATACAGCACATGCTGGCGCACGCGCCCCCGCCTCAAACTAGTTAAGCTAAAAGAGAAAAGGCAAAACCAAAATTGACAATATATTGATTGCAATTAACTGTTGGTAATAAATCGAAACCGTACGCTTAACAGGACACTATTGTCCCGTTAACGTTCGTAATAATAGTAAAACCAGCAATTTTTGTTGTTGGACATTGGCGACATGCCCGCGCCAGCATGCGATTGGGCGAATGGGTGCCGCGCAACCGATTCGCAAGAGATTGTACAGGATAGGTTACCCCTAACGCTATGTTGTTGCCTTTCTTGCCTTAGCCCTCCTCATTGTCACCCAGCCCAGCAGAAGGGCATCCCCGGGACGAGTATTTTCTTTTCTCCGTCCAGCCGAAGGGTTAATGCTTGTTCTTGCTTATTGCGTTTTTAAGGACATATTAGTTTGCACCCATTGTTTATTACCGGGCAGGGTTTATCAGTATTTATTTACTTTTGCCGGCAACGCCGAACTGGAGTGATTATCGCCAACCTTTTTGTTTCAACGCCGCAAAAAAGTCTACAATGACGCCTTTATTACGTTTAGGTACAGCCCTTCTATTATGCATTCTATGCAGTTGCACAACACGGCAACTGGCCGGTCCGGACCAGCCTTTGCATGCGCCCGGCCAGTTTTCGTATGTGCAAAAGGTAATTCCCGACGCGGTGCTGGACATCCGGTATTTTGGCAATGACAATTTTACAGGCCGGCCGGTACCCGGCTATGAAAAGCCCCTGGCCATATTAACCACCAAGGCCGCTTCCGCCCTGTTGCAGGTGCAGGAAGGGTTAAAAAAAAGCGGGCTGGGCATTAAAATATTCGATGCCTATCGTCCCCAGATGGCTGTAGATCATTTCGAGAGCTGGGCTAAAGTATTAGACGACACCCTGACCAAGCGCAAATTTTACCCCGATGTTGATAAAAGAGATTTGTTCAAGCTGAATTACATTGCTTCCCGCTCCGGCCATACCCGTGGCAGTACCGTCGATCTTACCCTGATACGCCTGCAAACGGGAGAAGAACTTGATATGGGTAGCCACTACGACTTCTTTGGCAACATATCGCATCACGCCTATGGCGGCATCAGCGCATCGCAAAAAGCCAACAGGGAGCTGTTGAGAAACATAATGGCGCGCCATGGTTTCCGCGACTACAAAGAGGAGTGGTGGCATTATACCCTGGCCGACGAGCCCTATCCCGATACCTACTTCAACTTTAAAGTGCAATAGTATTTATTTCCTGGCGCTACGCATAGCCATCACTTTTTTTACTTCCGTGTTGTCCAACAACTGCTGGTATTCCCTGGTTCCGAGCCCATAAAGGGCTATACGGCCTTTTGCATCACTATGAACGCCCCAGCCATAACGTTTGGGCAGGGGCGAAGCTCGCATACAGGCCTGGCCCTTTGCAAAGAAACGTTCCTTCGCTTCCTTGTATTCCGTCCGGATAACCTCATGGCGCTCTGCATAGACGCGAAAAAGCAATTCATCAGAAGTGAAATGATAAGGCCGGTCCCGGAGCAGGGCAAACTGCAGGCTGGCTACCGTATGCTGTCCTCCTTTAAGCGGTGGTTCTTCTGCCATCGCCACCGGGCAATCATTGGCTACTGTGATAAAAGTATCCTGGTAATTTGTGCTATGCTGTTTCATCCTGCTTTGGTTAAACTGTAAAGTATGGCGGTATATATACCGGGCTAATCAGATTTTATTGCCATTAAGGGTTCTAAGGTTTATTACCACGCAGGCTTCAGCTTTTACGGTTAATTTACCGGCAATATTTCCGTACTTGTCGCGGTGGCGCTACTCTTTGCCTGCCGACAATAAGTTCATCAACAGGCGGATAGCCCCGCGGTTACCAGCAGGTAATTGGCGGAAAAACACCAGCGAGGTATACACGAAGTGCCCCTTTCCATAAGGCGCGTAAAGGATCGCGCCCTCAAGGGGACTCTCCTGTGCGTCATGCATCGATAACAACGTCTGATAACGTTTATCCCAATTTTCAGGGAAGTAAATGCCACGCTCCTGTACCCAGTGATCAAAATCAGCCGGCGCCAGTTCGTTAGGAAAATGCATCAGCCGCGAGTCCGGATACGTAAAACGCACCTCCGCATCCTCTTCTGTTACCCTATCGCGGGAAATCGAAAAAGGATAAGGGCCCAGCTGCTTTGTTACCAGGTTCTGATTAGTATTGTATTGCACCACTAAGTTGCCACCCTGTTCCACATATTGCAGCAAAGAAGGCATCCATGCGACCATACGCTTTTCCGTATTAAAAGCGCGTACGCCGACCACGATGGCATCATAGCGGCGCAATAGCGCCGGATCGGCCATAGCGGCATCCTGTATATGCTCCACGTTCAACCCGCAAAGGCTCAGTACATCATCCACATAATCACCCGCACCCTCTATATAGCCTATACGGCGAACGGCAGAAGTCCAGTTCTTTACTACTACCTTGTTTTGTGCCGGGGTATAATAAGGCAGGTCAGGAAGGTGCGGATACTGGATCAGGTGCTGCTCCCGGTCAAATACGCTTGATCCGGAATGCAGGCTAAAAGAAAGCAGGCTGGTATCTGAAGCTGTTTTAAATTGGGCAGCTGCCAGCGATAAACGAATCAGCGTATCCTGTCCTTTAGTCAATTTGTTCAAGGGCATTTCATAAAGCGGCTGGTTGTCCAGGTTCAGTTGCAGCCGGGCGTTGTCCAGGTCGTTATTCACCTTCAGGCGCAAAGCCACAGCCACCGTCTGGGCGCTATCCACCACCAATAGCGATTGCATCGGCGTCAGCACCGCGTCCGGCACTACCCGCAATTGCTGCACTACATCGCCTTTTACGGGATCAAGCTTCTTGAAAGACAGGGGGGCAACCGCCTCAAACGACTGACCCGATATAGAAAAAGTCAGCCGGGCTGTTGCCTGCCAGGGGGTTTCCGGCAAACCGGCATAGGCAGCATCATACTCATATGTGCCGGTGGTAGCCTTATGATGCAACCAATACGGTTCCGTAAGTGGCGCGTCCTTTGCCAGTGTTACTGTGGCGGGAATAACATACTGCGAATCAGCCCGGAGCGTCAAAGGAGCAAAAGAGGTAGCTGCTCCGGCTACAGAAAAAGTAAGCGCCTGTAGAGCAACCGGTGTTTTACTCCGGGCAATTACCTGTATATTAACCGGCAATTGCGTGTCCGGTACCGCTTCCTGCACCTTCGTCAATGCCTCTACCATAACGCCGGCACAGGATAAAACGATCTCGTTCAGTTCGGCCCCTTTCTGTTCCCGCCAAAAGCTATCCTTTATGCCGGCAATCTCTTTTTGCAATGCTGCCAGGGCAGGCAAACTGGCAGAGGGATCGGTAAAATCAAAACGGTCTATAACGGCTTGTATGCGGTCGCCAATATCCTTACGCCCTACCCTTCCCCAGGTAATATCAACGTCGTTATACAGGGAATTCCGTACAGGCTTTCCGGCCAGGAATTTAAAATATTCGTTACTGGTGCCCACGGATTGCGGCGTACCGGCGCCCTGGCTTTTATGGATACTCCGGCTGCGCCCCGCCATTTCGCCATAACCTTCCCCGAGCAAAGGATCATATTGGTTAATCGGCAATTTAAACTGGTCCTCCGTAGTGGTATTACGGTTGCCAAAACGGAAGGCATTAAACAGCAAACGTGCGGGTAACCAGGTACCATTATCCCGGGCCTCGCTTTTCCGCTGTTGTTCCAGCAGTTTATAAGCATCTTCCGCCACTATAGCCGAAACGGTATGCTGCCCATGACCGCCTTCACCTGTTGTCGGAAAACGGCATATCACTACATCCGGCCGGTACAATTGGTAAGCCTCAGCCACCTTTTGTACCAACTCTTCTTTATTCCAGAAACGGAAAGTTTCCTCGGGCGATTTGGTAAAACCGAAGTCGATCACATGTGTAAAACGCTGTTCGGCTCCGTCAATATTACGGGCTTCCAGGAGCTCATGCGTCCTGATGAGCCCCAGAGCACTGCCTTGCTCGTTACCCAATATGTTTTGTCCTCCATCGCCCCGGGTCAGAGAAAGATACACAGTACGCACATGATCATGGTGTACCAGGTAGGAAATCAACCGCGTATTTTCGTCATCGGGGTGAGCGGCCACATACATCACCGTACCCATTACCTTCAGTTGCTGCAACTTCTGGTAAATAGTTGACGAAGACTGGGGACGGTATTGCTGAGCAACAGCACATAAAGAAAGGCTAAGGGTGGAAAAGAGCAATATTATTTTTTTCATTCCTGAATTTAACTTTAAAAAACCCCGCAGTGGTCTACGAGGTTTTATTGATACAACTTCAAAACTACGGTTTTCAACTTTATCTCATGATATATAATTTACCATATCCGTTCTTAAAATATTTATCTACAGCTTTATTTGTACGATGTTCTACATTTTCGCCACGGATGGAAGTTACCACCCTGTAGAGATAAACACCATTACCTAATAGTTGTCCGTACTCATCTTTGCCGTCCCAACGGTACTCCGTCATATTGCGGCCAATGTGCAAATGCCCCAATTCCTGTTTCTTGATCTCGCGCACCACCTTCCCGGTCACTGTCAGTATCTGGATTTTAAATTGCGACGGAATTTCCGATCCCGTCATCGTAAAGATGAATTGTGTCGAAGTCGAGAAAGGATTAGGATAATTTAACACATTTGTTATAGAAGGTTTGTTTTCTACTGTAAAATTGATCTCATACTTTGGCGCATTCCCTGCCGGATTACCGGCCTGGTCCTTTCCCCTTACGATCAGGCGGTAAACGCCATCCTCCAGTAATTCCGGACGGTATTCTACCCTGGCCTCATTTTTTTTACTATTATCTAAATCTGCGGGAATAAATTTACACACCGTGCCATCCAGGGGTATATTCAGCGGGGCTGCACCGCCGGGTGGCAATAGCTGCACTTGCATCAGAGCCGTATCATTCAGCGCTAAAAAATGGCTCTCATCGCGCATCAGTATTTTGATAAAAGGTTTGGCCGACACAATATCGCGGTCCAATATATGAATCCCATCGAAAGTCACATCCAAAAGCGGGTTCTGTTCATCACTATCCATATATAATCCCAGGTATCCCAGGTTATTGGGATGATATTGCTCCGGTTGATCATTATCGGGATTAGCCTCCACAAAAATAAAATTGTTGCGGGGATACTTATCCATATCCAGGTCCAGGTCTACTACCAATGTATCGTTACCCGCCAGGGGCTTATACCGTTTCTTTTCCAGATCATGCCTTACGTTATTACGGTCTATAACCTTGAAGCTAACCAGCATACTGTCCATAGGTAGGGGCGTCAGGTTTTCAATAGCCAGGCGCAGCTTGCCCTTTTGTCCCTGCCTCAACGTATCCGTAAACTCGAATAGCGCAGCCGCATTCAGGGCCGCTTCCGGAACCGGACTGAACAATACCCTCCAGTACTTTAAATGGGTACTGGTACGGGTAATATTATCGACACTGTTCCAGTTTAACCTCAGGTTAGGATAGGTAGCTGCAGAGATGAACGAAAGGGAAGTATCACGACTAAAGCCCCTATACAATAAGGTTTCATTACCTGCAGGTGTGATACCGAATACCTCGACATAAGGCGAATCGTTTTGGGGATAAGCATCGGTAGCCTGTGTCTGCCATTTCAGCGATTGCCATTCTTTCGCCGGCCCAACAATCTGGCCGGACACCGTACCTGAATCGGGATAACTTTTAAAAGTCACGTCTGTCGTAATATACGAGGCGCTGTCTGCACCAATAACCTGTTCGGCCGGATAGCCGTTTACTCCTTTCTGCGTAAAGAAGATAAAGGGCTTTTTGCCGTTAAACTGGTCGATCTGGCTGAAACCCATATTCTTCAACGTGTGGTATAGTGATATTCCAGCCCCATTTTGCAATTCATCAGCCTTCCATTCGGCGCTGGCTTGACGATTCCACAAGGCGGAATAAATATAATTACGGGCCAGTACATAATGCCCTGCCGGCACACTTTCCAGGAAGGCCCGGGCATTATTACGCGACTCGCGGGTAGCCAGCGAAAACTCGAGCACTTCCCGCAATAAAGGCTGTCCACTTTCGCATTTTGCAGTAGATCCGCCAACGCCTTCATCGGGATATTGCCAGGGGCGGCCTGTGGCCGAATCGATCACTACAAAATAAATAGCCCCGTCGTGCAGACATTCGAATTTAAGTAGCTTCAGGTCATTAAGCGATTCCCTGACCTGGTCATAATTTTTCAATTCCGGGAAGACCACGGCGTTTTCTATCTTCAGCACATTGGTAAAATCGGAGAATACAAATTTCCGACCGGTCTGTTCTGTGATCTCTAGGCCATGGAAAGGTTCATTTTTTTTGTATTGGAAATAATGCGACTGGTTCCAGCCATCGGAGCCATTGGCCAGGAAAATGAAGGAACTATTGGTCCAGCTGTATTTGCCCTCGACCAGCGAATCGGGCGCTGCCCGCCAATAGTATACCACACTGTCCTGGTAATTCAACGAAGGCTTCCATTTTATAACCCCACCCCGGCTGATGATGTCCGTACGTTGTTTCAGCGGGCTATTGAAGTTTTCGGTAGTATCTATTTCCAGCTTATACTGACGTGTGCCGGAAAAAGCATTTAATGTCGACGCCTTCAAGGTCAGGTCCCGGTTGTACACAATGGCAAATTCCTTTGGATAAACAGGCACCAGGTTGTCGGAATATAGAAATACCTGCAGGGTAGCCTGGTTATTCGCTTCCGAAAGCTCATCATATTCCTCCCCTGCATCTACTTTGACTGTGTAATTATTCAGGCCGATATCCCGGGTCGGATCTATAGGCACATGGAATATAAGAGTATCCGAATTCATCAGGCGGGCTAAGCGTATTGAGTCGGCATGTAGTATGCTGGTAATGCCGGGACGGGTATGCTGTAGCGTCACCAATATGCTGTCACCCGTGGCCTTGGCCAGATTAAACACCACGGCCCGCATTTCGAAAGAGTCCAGGGCAGTTGTAATCGTTACCGGGTTAGTGGACAATCCTTCGGGTTCTACGGCGTAATCAGGTTTTTCCGGGCTATACACTTTAATAGCCGGATCGCCCTGGAACAGCAGGCACTGGGTATGAATATCGGTGAACACGTCACTGGTGCGGTCCTGTAGCTCTTCTATATTACGCTGATACTGTTTGCCCAGGGTAGCGCCATAGCTTTTGAATGAAAACTGCCGGTAAAGGCCCTGCATATAGGGCGGCAGGTTGCTGGTCCAGCCATTATTGTCGCCAGCCACCATTACAATCGAACCACCATTTATCGAATTGATATATTTTTCGCTCACCGTAGGTGTATTCGTCAAAGAAAATATATACGCTACATTACAGCCGTATGCATAGAATATAGGGAAACGCGGGCTGGCATTATAGTTATCCGGCGAGTTCAGGTTGTAATCGAAACCAGTAGAAGAAGCATGGCCGAAGAAAGTAATGTGCCCTACCCCCCTGTCGATCATCGAATCCACCAGGTTGCTGTTGATCTCTTCTACAGTTTCCGTAGTATTCTTCCTTATGGTAGTTACCTGCCCTCCGGTTAATGTATCCCCGAATATAGTTTTACAGGCATTCAATGAAGGTATCAGGTCACGTTCCTGCAATTCCAGCCTCGAGGACCCGGCAATATGGAGCGCGCTTTTTTTCCAGTATTCCGACGCAACCCCGGGCGAGGCCGGGGTCCGCTGTGCCTGCTCGTACTTCTTTACTTTTTCCAGGTAATTGCCGATCTCCTGGTTATTCCAGGCCGATAACCTGCCGGTAGCCAATAGCGGTTTCTGGCTGTTATTAAAGCTGGAGAATAGGTTATCCGAACCGGGGTCGCCCCAGGTAGGCACCGGAGCATACGAGTAAGCAGAAGAATTAGATAAGTAATTATTATACGCTACGTAGGAAATGCCTTTACCTACAATGAACAGGTATTCCGGTTTTACCGCCCAATGTTGCAAAGCATATTGTAAAAACTTCCTGACGGCTATAGGGTGGTATTCGAAACCGTAGCCAAATTGGTCGTATAGTTCAGTCACATCCACCACCACCGCCTGATAGCCCCCACCCGACATACTGTTACGGTACGCCCGGTAGTCATTAATATAAGACGGACTGGCATTGATATAATCTTTATGACTTAAAATAATATAATTCCCCTGGTTGCCCGCAATACTGTAATCGCGAAAATTAACCGCTTTGAATTGGGTAATCGTACGTATAGCGCTGCTATGTACCAGCAACATATCGCGTGCGCCCCCCGCCGCATCGAGGTAATAACGCAGCAGTCCGCCCGAAACCGTACCGGTATATATTTTATTGTTACTACGATCGTACAACCTGGGGCTTTCCCCACCGGGATTAAAACCCGTTATTTCGAGATAACGTTCTCCTGCCGGCAATTGGAAAGCCGCCTGGCTGGCGAAATCGCCGGAGAAGTTGTACAAGCGCGGATAGCGCAGGCTAAGATCATGTACGTAAAAATTAACGGCATCTGTAAAATTAACACTAACATTATTGCTCAATGAATTACCCGCCAGGTTCAGATTACGGTTCACCATATTAAACCCTAGGTAAGCCGTATCCCATACACGGCTACCGTTTACCGTAACGCCGAGCTGGTGGTTCAGGCTGGCTAGAGAATGACCGGACACTACTAAGTTCAATACCGACGGCAGGCCGACAAGGGTGTTGACCTGCGGTGTAGGGACGTTCAGCGTTACATTACTGGAAAGCAAGTTATTATAAGCATATCCCTCGGCCAGGTCAAAATCCGAGGAATAGAACATACCATATTCAAGGCTAAAATTATGCGATTGGCCTGCAGCCCAGCTGGTACGTTCCGGTTGCGCCGGCTTGGCCGTCACCCAGCAATAAGCGGCGGCCGCCGGGGTTGGTGAAGGAATATTGTTTTGCACAAGGCTAAGCCGCTGATGAGTCTGGTTATCATAAGTCAGGAAATAATAGGCGGTATCTGATATAATCTGCAGACTCTTATTAGGTTGAAAGCCCGGCTCAGGATACAGTTCCGTATCCATCGCACCGTCAGCACGGGTAGCATAAAATTCAATATAATCGGAAGAACCGAAAGCCGAAGCCGTAGTAGTATACACCGGTAGTTCCCGGCCCTCCCGGAAAATGGCGAACTGGTTGCCCGGCACCTGCCCCATATTGATCTGGTCCAACTGCGCTTTGGTGATCCGGTAAATACCTTCCCGGCCCACTTTAAATTTATAATAAGTATTTCCCGGCACAATCCATTCATTGCCCGTCGTCTGCGCCTTAGCCAGGTTCAAATGTCCCATACCATACAGGAAAACGACCAGCAGGGCTAAATACTTTTGGAATAATATTGGTAATGATCTGTTCATCGATCCGAATTTAATTGATCAGGATTGTAACTTTATTTTGTGTTGGGTACAGGTGGCATATCAGCAGCTGGGCGCTCTGTTTCGTTTTCTTTACGGGCTTTGTGCATATCCAGCCGTATAGACACCACATGCGACATCAGTGGGTTATCCTGCATTTGCAAACTGGTAAAGGCATAATCGACCGAAAAACTTTTAACTTTAAAGCCTACCCCAACCGAAGGCTGGAATACCGTGTACTTCTTCCGGTTATTCGTATCTGCATTATCCAGCGCCGTATAAAAATTGCCGACGCCGGCCCTGAGGAAAATAGTGTTTTTATAACTGGCTTCCAGGCCCAGGCGGGGATCTATACTTATAGGTTTCGAAGAGATCAACGTGTTGCGCTTGCCGTCGGTAGTCAGGTCAAATCCAAGCTCTGCCATTACCTGTATAGGATTGTCGGCTTTCAGGAACTGCCGGGCAATACCGAAATTGAACCGCGGCAGCATCACTTCGTACGACTTAATGGGAATTTCGTTGCCGGTGCCGGCAAATTTCTTTTTTTCCTCCTCCGTCAGATGAAAACTCCAGGCGGTATAGCTTGTGGTGATATCCTTGGCGGCAATACCCAGGCGCCAGCCTTTGTACACGGCCTGGATACCAATATCTACGCCAAAGCCCCAGGCATTGGCCATGGAACCCACATTGCGGTACAATATTTTGGCATTACCGCCAATCCGGGTCTGTATCTCCGGGTGTTTTTTAAACAGGTTTAGCTTCTGGGCATAGGATAACAGCACCGCATAGTCGCCTGCCGAAAAATCTTTTAACTTACTTTCATCAAAAGAGCCGTCTGGCTGCACGTAATCCAGCGTATAGGGAATATTATCCGTAGCAAAGCGAATAAAGGAAATGCCGATGGCCCTGCTTTTGTCCTTGATAGGCATCGCAATGGCCCCATAATCATACTTAAAAATACCGGCAAAATACTCGGCATGCATCAGGCCCGCCTGTATGTCCGACTCCATGGCTACCAAT
>JBEBWN010000044.1:0-16701 GCA_040392235.1 Taibaiella helva
CGTAAGAACAAAAACGCCCTCGGGGCACTGGTTTCGTACGAAATGGGCAAAAGCCTACAGGAAGGGTTAGGTGAAGTACAGGAGATGATCGACATATGCGACTTTGCCGTGGGCCTTTCCCGGCAGTTGTATGGGTTAACGATGCACAGCGAACGTTCACAACACCGGATGTACGAGCAATGGCATCCTCTGGGTATAGTAGGTATTATTAGCGCTTTTAACTTCCCGGTAGCGGTGTGGAGCTGGAATGCGGCCATAGCTTGGGTGTGCGGAGATGTATGCGTATGGAAACCCAGTTCGAAAACACCACTTTGTGCCATAGCCTGTCAGCAATTGATTGCCGGCGTTTTCAAAAAAAACCAGGTTCCCGAAGGCGTAAGCTGCCTTGTTATGGGTAATGCAGCGGGCGATTTTATCAATAATGATAAGCGCATTCCTCTGGTGTCCTTTACAGGATCGACACGTATTGGCCGGCATGTGTCGCAAGTTGTAGCAGGTAGATTTGGCAAAACCATCCTGGAATTAGGGGGTAATAATGCCATTATTGTATCCCAGCATGCCGATCTGAATATGGTGTTGATGGGTGCTGTATTCGGGGCTGTAGGCACTGCCGGACAACGATGCACCTCTACCCGCCGCTTAATTATACATGAATCAGTGTACGACAAAACCATTTCGGTGCTCAAAAAAGCCTATAGTCAGCTGAAAATAGGCAACCCGCTCAATGCCAATAACCACGTTGGTCCGTTGATAGATAAAAAAGCCACCGAAGATTACCTCAGCGCTATAGAAAAAGCGAAGCAGCAAGGCGGAAAAATCATCGTAGCCGGCGGCGTACTGCAAGGTAAAGGCTATGAAAGCGGCTGCTATGTGAAACCCTGTATTGTAGAAGCTAAAAACAGCTATGAAATTGTACAGGAGGAAACATTTGCACCTATACTTTATGTAATGAAGTACAGTGGTATAGAAGAAGCCATAGCCATGCAAAATGATGTACCTCAAGGTCTGTCTTCAGCGCTCTTTACCAATAATCTTAGAGAATCCGAGTTGTTCCTTTCTGCTGCCGGAAGCGATTGTGGTATTGCCAATGTGAATATTGGCACCTCCGGGGCAGAAATCGGCGGGGCCTTTGGCGGGGAAAAAGAAACCGGCGGAGGCCGCGAAAGCGGATCAGATGCATGGAAAGCCTATATGAGGCGTCAGACAAATACGATTAACTATGGCAGCCAATTACCGTTGGCGCAAGGCATTAAGTTTGACCTTTAATTTTTTGTGCTCAACGTTTTGATATGCAAAGACTCTATAGCATACTATTCCTGGCGGCGCTTTGTGCCGCCGGATGCGCCCCGACAAAAGAAGATTACCGGAACGATTTTGTAAAAGGCTGTGTCAATCGCTTTGCAAAAGACTCAACGGTAGCCAGTACGGAGGGCCGGAAATGGGTTGAAGATTTCTGCAACTGCGTTGGCGATCAGCTTAATACGCAGATGGACGCTGGTCAATGGCGGCTTTTCAACAAAAGTGGCGACACCTCACTTAGTCAATTTCATGCTTATATTGAAACTTGTATAAATAACTTCAACAAAAACAAGCTGAATCCAGTAAAATAATATTCAATATTTTAGTCCCATTTTGTTTTCCTAATTTCATACTCCGGGTGTTAATCATTCCGGAGTTTTTTTATAAAAACAAGAAAATGAGTCGATTAACAACATAAACCCAAGGAGATTAATGATATTGCAACAACAGGAATTCATAAAAGGCAGAGGAGCCCAATACAATCCGAAGAATCGTTTTGTGGAGCAAAAATACGTACAGGAAGATGCCGAATCTGTCGATGACTGGGAACAACAGGAACAGCAGACCGAATATATATATGAAAAGAGCAAAACAATTGTCAACCCTGTCAAAAGTCCGGATGTCGGCATGTCCTTTTCCTTGAATCCGTATCAAGGATGTGAACATGGCTGCATATATTGTTATGCCCGCAATACCCACGAGTATTGGGGCTACAGCGCCGGCGTGGATTTCGAAAGCCGGATTGTGGTTAAAAAAGATGCCCCCACGCTTCTGCGCAAGTTTTTCAGCAATAAAAAATGGGTACCTACCCCGATTTCCCTATCCGGCAACACCGACTGCTACCAACCTATAGAGCGGAAAATGAAATTAACCCGGCAGCTTTTGGAAATTTGCCTGGAACACAGGAACCCCGTAGGCTTGATCACGAAAAACGCACTGGTATTACGAGATGCCGATCTGTTGCAGGAACTGGCATCCAGAAACCTGGTTATGGTATACCTTTCCATTACCGCAACCGACGAAAAAATAAGAAGCTATCTGGAACCGAGAACCAGTACCTATAAACGGAGATTAAGCGTGGTACAGGAACTCAGCCAAAAGGGTATACCCACCGGCATTATGAATGCGCCTCTGATACCTGGTCTGAATGATACTCATATACACAATACCCTTAAAGCAGCTGCCGAGGCCGGTGCCAGGTGGGCGGGCTACACCATTGTGCGGCTAAACGGTGCTGTCGGCGAAATTTTCCGGCACTGGTTATACAAAACCTTTCCCGACAGGGCCGAAAAAATATGGCATCAGATAGAAGACTGCCACGGCGGCAACGTTAATGACAGCCGGTTTGGCACAAGAATGCGGGGTGAAGGGAAAATAGCAGGGATCATTCGCCAGCAATTTCACCTGTATTGCCGTAAATACCACTTGAATGAAACCCATTTTGAATTCAATACAAACGACTTCAGACGAAATACAAACGAACAACTAAGTTTGTTTTAAACCTTAAACGCCTCAGCTCGCCCCAAACGTACTGGGACAATTTAAGTACCTTTGCCTGAAAACATCAACGTATTCACTGACAATTATGCCTTACCGGAAACGTTTAAGAACAATATGCCTGCTGGGATACCTTTGCATCGCTTTGTATGCTTCAGGACAGGTACCCAAGGGCTTTAGTGAGATGAAAAATACAGCCCAGCTGCAGTCCTCCCTGTCTAATAGCGCCGCACATACACAAACCATTACCAGCGATTTTACCCAAGTGAAGCATATGAAAATGTTGAACGACAAAGTAATATCCAAAGGCAAATTCCATTTCAAACAACAGGATAAAATCCGTATAGAATACACAGCGCCATTCCAATATTTACTGATAATGAACGGTGGCCAAATTATGGTAAAAGACGGTGAAAAAACAAACAAGATTAACACCAAAAACAGCAAAACGATGCAGTCTGTCAACAAAGTGATGATGGATTGTATGAAAGGAACTGTACTAGGCAATAAAGACTTCAATGTAAGGGCCTATGAGTCCAAAGATCAGTTCCTGCTTAGCCTTATTCCCATTACACCCGCCATGAAGGACCTGTTTAGCCGGATCGATGTTTTTGTGGCTCGTAGCGACAACAGCGTGACCAAACTGGTAATGACCGAAAAGGGAGGAGATTTTACGGATATGAACTTCGTCAATAAAAAAATAAATATAGTCTTAGCAGATGCATTATTTTCGGTACGTTAGTCTGCTGATTTACCTCTCTGTTTTATTCTTATCCTGCCAGCAAAAAGCATACAGGTACAAAAAAGAAGTAACCGGTACAGATATTGTTTCCGCCGAAATATTACGCCCTATGTTTCAACGTGAACTATACCGGGCAACTATAGATGGTAAGTTCGGCTTCAAAAAATTTCATTTAAGCGGACTACTCTACTTAAGAACTATAGATAAAAACACTCGTGTCGTTTTTCAAAATGAGATGGGCAGCACTTTTTTCGATTTCGGATGGGATGAGCAGGATAGTTTCTCTGTCTATCAAATATTGCCGGATTTGGATAAACAAGCCCTGATTACAACGCTCCGAAAGGATTTTGAACTCTTATTATTGAAAAACACGGCCAAAAGCTCTTCAGGGATATATATCATTGACGGCAATAAAGAGGAGCAATATATCCGTTTCGAAAGACCCAAAGGTTTTGCCTACTATGTTATACCACCGGGAAGTTTTGACATTAAAAGAATTGAACATGGTGATGAGAAAAGAAAAGTTGTTGAATTAATTATGACACCGCCCACAGAAGGCCATAATCTGGCAAACCGCATTTCCATAAAACATTTGCGCGCAGGCTTTACCATTGATCTGGAAAAAATAGAAAACGATGTTACTGAATAGTCTTTATACACTACATAGCCCACTCAAAGAGGAAGAACGCTTTGAAGCCACTATATATTTCTCCCCTCAGCACACTATATTCGAAGGCCATTTTCCAGGGAATCCTGTGGTTCCTGGAGTTTGTATGATCCAGATAGTGAAAGAAACCATGGAAGCTCTGCAGAACGAAAAATTGTTGCTCCACAAAGGTCATCAACTAAAATTTCTCCGGCTGATCGTTCCCGAAGCAGAGCAACCTATAGTACTGCTGATGGATTGGAAAGCAGATCAGGGAGGTTATCGCACCCAGGCGCAGCTTAGATCTGGACAAGACATATTATTCAAATTTAATGGTTCTTTTCAGGCCCTGAAATCCGTCTGAATACCGATCACTTTACTAAACAGAAAAACAAAAGGCTACAGGTATTGTATACCCTGTAGCCTTTTTATGCTCTTCATCAATAGGAATGATCAGTTAATGATCAGTAGCGCAGTAGCCAATCCATCTTTTCCTTTACTTTTATTTCGTTAGGTAACATCGCCGCTTCCAGTATCGTATTCATGGGTACAGCCGGCAGGTTTAACGCGCCGACAGTCTGCACCGGCGCATCCAGATCACGGAAACAGTGTTGCGCAATACGGCCAGCAAGGGCCTCGCAAAATGAGTTATTCAGTTGTTCTTCGGTTAGTACAATGCATTTCCCATGCCGGCTTACCGTTTTATAGATCAGCTCTTCATCTAATGGGAACAGCGTTCGGATGTCAATTACTTCTACGGATCCTGAGAAGTGCTTTGCAGCGGCCTTAGCCCAGTATACGCCCATACCATACGTAATAACACATAAGGAATTCCCCTCTTCTACTTGTGTTTCATCTGCTTCCAGCACTACATTCCCTTTTCCAAAAGGCAATACATAGTTCTCATCCGGCTCAATAGTCCTCGCCTCATCCGTTCCCGGTACTTTGCTCCAGTACAATCCTTTGTGTTCGAGCATTATTACCGGGTTAGGATCCAGAAAAGCAGCTTTCATAAGTCCCTTCATATCAGCCGCATTAGAGGGATAAGCTATTTTTATTCCTTTGATCGTAGCCAGCGTACTTTCTACACTGCCGCTATGATAAGGACCGCCACCGCCGTAGGCACCTATAGGTACCCTTATTATGGTGTTTACCGGAAACTTACCACAACTTAAATAGTTGGATTTACTTATTTCAGTAACCAATTGGTTTATGCCGGGATAAATATAGTCGGCAAATTGTACCTCTACGATCGATTTCAGGCCCAATGCACTTAACCCTACTGTAGAGCCAATAATGTAAGCTTCTTGTATAGCAGTATTAAAAACACGTTCATCACCAAACTTGTCTGCCAGGGTTGCGGCTTCCCGGAATACACCACCTAAGCGTCTTCCTACATCCTGGCCGTAAAAAAGCGCTTCGGGATATTTGCGCAATATCTCTTCCACTGCGTGCAGGGCGGCATCTACCATCACCGTACGATCCCGGCCCTCCGGAGCGCGTACACCTTTTTCTTCTGTTACCGGTGTTGGTGCAAAAACGTGGTCGGACACCGTTGTCGCATCAGGCTCCGGAGCTGTTACCGCCAGGGCAAACTCGTCGGACACATATTTCGTTTCTTCTTCTTCTATTTTCAAAAGAATATTTTCCTTAATACCTTTCTTCAACAGCATCGCCCGCAATTTGGGCCCGGGATCATCTTTCATGTGCTTTTCCAGATCCTCCTTTGTACGATACCATTCCTTTCTTACTCCCGAGGTATGGTGCCCGAGTAACGGCACCTTTGCATGTACCAGTACCGGCCTTCTCTCCTTCCGAACAAGGGCTATTACCTGTTCCATGGCAGTATAGGAAGCCTCAAAATCGCTGCCATCCACCCGGATCCGCTCCATGCCCTTGAAACCCTGGGCATATTCATAGGCATCCATTGTGCGCGCTTCGTCGCTGCTTACAGAAATTCCCCAATCGTTATCCTGTACAAGGTAAATAACCGGCAGCTGGTGGAGCACCGCAAATTGGAAAGCTTCACTAACCTCTCCTTCTGTTACGCTTCCATCACCCAGAGAACAGATAACTACGGGAGGTTCCGGAAACTCCTTCAATTGCTGGGATTCGATATAGGCAATCCCCTGAGCTACACCCGTGGTGGGAATAACCTGCATACCCGTGGCGCTACTCTGGTGAATGATCTGGGGCATATTTTCCCTTCTGCTGTTCGGGTGGTTATAATATGCCCGGCCACCGGTAAAGGGATCCTCCCCTTTGGCCAACAGTTGCAGCATCATTTCATATGGACGCCACCCCATGCCCAGCATCAGGCTTTCATCGCGGTAATAAGGGCTTACATAGTCATATGGTTTCAACAAAAATGCAGTAGCCAGTTGAATAGCCTCATGCCCCCGCGAAGTCGAATGTACATATTTACATATCGAACGGTTTTCCTCGTAAATATCCGCCATCGCTTTCGCCGTCATCATTAACCGGTACGCCCTCAACAATATATCTTTTGATTGCATAGTTTTGTATTAGTGCCGCGCAAAGATAACAATTTGCATTGAGTCAGGATATAGCTTCGCTCCATATGAAAAAACCAGAAAATGGCGGCCGAATATTAAGCTTTTATTATCATAGCCAAATATCCACCGCCAAATAGCCTTATCTTTGCGCTTCAATTACTTTATTGCGGCAATGGACGTACAAGATTTTATCCGCTTAGCGCTTGATGAGGATGTGGCCACCGGCGACTATTCGACTTTGGCTTGCATTCCCGCGGATGCCGGAGGAAAGGCTATATTAAAAATAAAGGAACCCGGCGTCCTGGCTGGAATGGACATCGCAAGAGAGATATTCAATTATCTTGAGTCCGGATCAAAATTTAAAGCCTTTAAACGAGACGGAGACGCCATTGTCTATGGTGAAACTGCTTTTGAGGTGGAAGCGCATGTGCACACCATTCTAAAAGCGGAGAGATTGGTTTTGAACTGTATGCAAAGAATGAGCGGCATCGCTACACTTACCACAAAATACGTTGATCATATAAAAGATTACTCTTCCCGTATACTAGATACCCGCAAAACAACTCCTTTATTCCGGCGATTTGAGAAAGAAGCTGTACGAATCGGAGGAGGCTACAACCATCGTATGGGTTTGTACGACATGATCATGTTAAAGGATAATCATATAGATTATTGCGGCGGCATAGAGGCCGCTATTGAGCAGACGGTCAATTATATCAAACAAAATAACCTGGATCTGAAAATCGAAGTAGAAACGCGTAGTATCCAGGACGTTCAAAAAATACTGGCTACAGGAAAAGTGCATCGCATCATGCTGGACAACTACAGCCCTGCTCTATTGGCCGAGGCAGTTCAATTGATCGGGCATCGTTATGAAACGGAAGCATCCGGTGGCATTAACCTGGAGAACATCGCTTCTTACGCTGCAACCGGAGTTGATTTTATTTCTATTGGCGCACTTACCCACCATGCCGTAAGCCTGGATCTGAGTTTGAAAGCGGTTTTATAATACAGGTAGTTCCAATGAAGAAAGTACTTTTTATTATAAACCCAAAGTCTGGCGTCGATAGGGTTAAAGCCCTGGAAAATCTGATCGATAAACACCTGGACAAAACAAAATTCCAACCCGATGTCGCCTTTACAGCCTATGCACGACATGGGCTGGAGTTGGCAAGGAATGCCGTTGCCCAAGGCTATCAACTTGTTGTGGCCGTGGGCGGCGACGGTTCAGTCAACGATATTATTGCGGGGCTTTACAATTCGGACGTTCCTTTGGCGATCATACCCAAAGGTTCTGGTAATGGTCTGGCCCGTACCCTTGAAATTCCACTGGAAGCGGCAAAGGCCATCGAGGTGATTAATAAAGAGCAATACACCTCTATCGATCTGGGTGTGGCCAACCAGCATATATTTGTTAGTAATATTGGTGTTGGATTTGATACCCTGGTTGCGAAAAAATTTGCGAAAAGCAAACGCAGGGGCATAGCCGCATACAGTTGGATCGTAACAAAATATCTTTGGCGCTATAAAGAATGGGTATGGGAGTTGGAAGTTGATGGAAAATCACACCGTTCAGAAGCCTTTATTCTTACCGTGGCTAATGCACGCCAGTTCGGATATAATTTTAAAATCGCCCCCCTGGCCGATTTACAAGATGGCCTATTCGATATTGTTATCATAAAAAAATATCCTAAAGTATTCGGCGCACTTATTGCAATGCGTGCTTTCCGCGGAACCTTGCTGAAAAGCAGGTTTGTAGAATTTCACAGAGGCAAACATGTTGTAATACGCCACCCTTCCTTACGCATGTTGCAGGTGGATGGCGATGTGCATCCTTGTACCTCTGAAATTGACGTTAGCATATTGCCGGGAGCAATAAAGATCTTAGTGCCTGCTACGAAACAATAGCCTTACCGGACGAATTCGGAACAAAACAAATTTAACGCTACAAAAAAATGGGCGGGAACAAACTATCGTAGCTTGTTCCCGCCCATTTCATATTTTTTTCAACTTTTCTCGACTTGAAGGGATTCGCTACCAAAGCAGAGTTCATTTCTTTATCCCTTAGGTTTTCCAGGTTGCTGTTCCGGCTGCGACGTTTCCAGTATCTGCCGGAGCATTTTGTCCAGGGCTTCGCCGCGCAGATCGGTGGCTATTATTTTACCCGAAGGGTCCAAAAGGAAATTAGCGGGAATAGATCGCAATCCATACTGTTCTGCAACTTCCGATTGCCATCCTTTCAGGTCGCTCACATGTGTCCAGGTCAAAGCATCTTTGGCTATAGCCTCCTCCCATTTTGTCTTTTCTTCATCAAGGGATACGCCTAATATGGTAAAATTTTTATTCTTATATTTTTTATAGGCTGCTACCACATAAGGATTTTCGGCACGACATGGAGGACACCAGGATGCCCAGAAATCGATCAGGACATATTTACCTTTGAAAGAACTAAGCGCTACACGCTTATTCTCCATACTGTTTAGCGTGAAGTCCGGAGCCATTGATCCGACTTGAGGACTGGAAGCAGGAGGTTGTAGAGACGCCAAACGCTCTTTTACCTTATCCTTAAACTCTTTGGACAATTGATTATCTGCAAATCTTTTGGAGAGACCGGACGAAAAAGTCTTAATATATTCCAGTTCGCTTTCGTTATTCAGCAATTTGCTGGCAGCGAATAAAGCCACCGGCAAGCTCTTTGTTGTATCGGAAAACCTTTTAATATAGCTTGTAAAATCAGCTGACTTCCTGCCCAGTTCGTCCTGTACCATAGCCAAAAGACTATCCGGCGCATTTGTAGACTGTAAACTGTCTGCTACCATTTCGAGGGCTATCATTTCCCTGCTGACATTTACATACTCCTTTCTGAAAATATTGAGGCTTTGCGTACCGGGTGATCCCTCTGCTGAATAATTGCTGAGATCGCTCCATTGAGATTTCACTTTTACATGCTCGCCGTCTACTACCACCAGTAAAAACTGTCCGCCCAACTTTATCCTGTAGAGGGCTGGCTCGATGTACAAACCCTTCAAATGGAAATTCCCATCTTTATCAGAATGCGTGGAATCGATTAGTTTTACCTCGTTGAATCCGAGCTCCTCCAAAACTATAGTTTGCTCGGGCATATTCTTGATACTTCCCTCCAGGTTAAACGATTTCTCACTCTCCCGGCAGGCCATAAATGCTACCAGTGTGGCACAAAAAAAAGATACGTTGTAGTAGATTTTCCTCATGAAAATGCAAAGAATTAAAAGCAAAACTACTATTATATTTTATGCCCATGAATATAAATGAATGCTAAAAAACGCATCACACAGGTTAATATGTAGTTAAGGTAGAATAGGTTATCACTCTGTTTTAACCTGTTATACCATTTATTTTGCTAAGGATCGCAAAGGTAAGCGTCTAAAACTGTTTATTATATACCTGTATAAAATTCGCTGCCTGCCTGCTGTACATAGCGTATGAATGAAAAAAGCATAACAATCTCTAAAATATTATCGTCCAACTAAACAAGATGCATAAAGGAATAGCTGGTTTTGATAGATCAACGGATTCAATTGTCATTAACTAACATTCAACTACGACGGCCTTTTAGTGCAACAAGCCCTACCGGGGGAACAGCTGGTTAAGACCACATATTACCGGTTCGTTCCAGGTAAAAACAAACCAGGTCTCCATAATTTTAGCTTTGAAAAGTAAAGAATACTTTTACTTTGCGCGTATGAAAGAATCAATTTACTCCTATGATTCGCTTTATGCATTTACATTGTCCGTTTTCAAAAGTATAGGTTGTCCAGAAAACGACGCCCTACTGGCCAGTCGCGTTTTGTTGTCCGCTGACCTTCGAGGAATCGATAGCCATGGGATTGCCCGGTTACCCGGATATGTTCGCCTCTGGGAAGCCCAAAGAGTAAATAATGCTCCCGATGTCAGCGTTATCCATGAAACGCCTTCAACAGCTGTAATAGATGGCGACGCAGGGCTGGGATTAGTGGTAGCGCCCTATGCCATGCAGGTAGCCATCCGCAAAGCCCACGCGGCCGGCACCGGATGGGTAGCGGTAAATAATAGTAACCATTTCGGTATAGCCGGCTACCACGCGATGATGGCATTAGAAGAAGATATGATCGGCATTGCTATGACGAATGCAAGCGCCCTGGTGGCGCCTACCTTTTCCATAGAGAGAATGCTGGGCACAAACCCCATAGCTGTAGCCATCCCGGCAGGTCAACAGCCTCCCTTTGTAGCCGACATGGCTACTACTACTGCTGCCAACGGGAAGTTGGAACTATTGCAGCGCAAAGGCTCAGAAGCCCCGATCGGATGGGTACAGAATAAAGAGGGGCTCAGCTCGGTTGACGCCCATGAACTGAAAAAAGGAGGAAGTCTGCTGCCCTTGGGCAGCGACCGTGAACACGGCAGCCATAAAGGCTATGCGTTAGGCAGCATCGTTGATATATTTTCGGCGGTGTTGAGTGGCGCATCGTATGGCCCCTGGGCTCCCCCTTTTCCCGCTTACGTGCCATTACCGCTCGATATGCCTGGCAAAGGCCTGGGACACTTTTTTGGCGCTATGCGCATAGATGCGTTCCGTACAGCCGACAGTTTTAAAGAACACATGGACAATTGGATAGAACGGTTCCGTACAGCACAGCCGGCGAAAGGGCATGATAGTGTTCTGATACCCGGCGACCCGGAACGGCATTGCGAAGCGAAGAGACGCAGGGAGGGCATTCCCCTGGACAACGCCGTAATAGAGGAGCTTAAAGAACTCAGTTCAAAACGCGATATAAATGATTTTCCCTTCTAGCAATACGGTAACTTTAAATTGCAACGGCCGCCTCCTGACCTTAGACGAACCTGTTGTTATGGGTATACTGAATGCAACGCCCGATTCGTTCTACACTCAGGGCCGTAATAACTCAGTTTCCTCATTGTGCAAAACAGCGGAGCAAATGATTGCTGATGGCGCCGACATTTTGGATATAGGTGGGGTAAGCACACGGCCCCAGGCGCCCGACATTTCAGAACAGGAAGAAGCGGAACGGGTTATTCCGGCAATAAGCGCCATCAGGAAAATTTTCCCAAATACCTTTATCTCTATAGATACCTTCCGCTCTTCGATAGCATCAATGGCTGTGGATGCAGGAGCTGATATCGTAAATGATATTAGCGCAGGTAATATTGATGACCATATGCTTTCAACCGTAGGAAGACTAAACGTGCCCTATATTGCAATGCATATGCAGGGTTTGCCCGACAATATGCAAAATGACCCGCAGTACAGCAATGTCGTACTGGATATTACCGGCTTTTTTATTGAAAAAATAAAGCAATGCACAAGGGCCGGCATAAAAGATATCATTATCGATCCCGGGTTCGGCTTTGGCAAAACACTGCGTCATAACTATGATCTGTTAAAAGGATTGAGACATTTTCAAATACTGGACAAGGTGGTATTGACGGGTATTTCGCGGAAGTCGATGATATACAAATTATTGAGTACGACGGCCGATGAGGCCATAAACGGAACAACGGCTTTACATATGCTCTGCTTGCAAAACGGCGCTAATATACTTCGGGTTCATGATGTAAAAGAAGCCAAAGAAAGCATCCGGTTGTTCCAATATTACCAAACAGGTCCATAACTCAGGTGCCCCAAATCAGTACTGAGAATACGGAGTTAGCAGCTATAATATTCCTATAAAAGATGTTTATTCCATTTTCTCTCCGTCTCCATTAATTTTACTGCTGTCTTAAAACGGCGATATTTATATGCGCAATATTCTACTGGTGGTAGCCCATCCTATACTGGAAAAGTCCAGGAACAACATAAGACTGGTAAAAGCAGCCGAATCGCTGGACTTCGTTACCATCAGGGACTTATATGAACTCTACCCCCGCTTTTCAATCAACACAAAAAAAGAACAAGAATATCTGGAGCAGCACGATCTTATCATTTTGCAACATCCTTTTTATTGGTATGGCACCCCCGCTCTTCTGAAACAGTATTTTGACATGGTATTTGTGCATGGCTGGGCCTACGGGAAAGACGCCGCAAAACTGGAGGGGAAACTCATGTTCAATTCCCTGACCACAAGCGGTAGCCGGGAAAGCTACCATCCGGATGGTTCTAACCGTTTTCCCCTTAATGCCTACTTGACGCCCATCAGCCAGTTGGCCGCAGTATGTAAAATGCATTACCTGCCCCCTTTTGTATTGCATCAATCAGGAAAAGCGGCTGCGGTAAATTCAGACGAGCACGCCCGGAATTTCGCAAGTTTGTTGAATACCTTACACCAGGAAAATGCAGATATAGATAAAATCCGGCGAATGGAATATCTTAATGATATTTTCTAGCGCTTTTTTGAACAGTAACAGGCTGCTAAACCTACTTGCAAATCAATCTGATCGTTTTGAATTCTGCCTTTTAATTATTAACCTAATGCAGGTGCTAAGTAGTAGCCTTCCTGTTTCAGAATAGGCTCTTATAATTAATATAGAGTTTTTTTGGGTTTTGCCATTTTACTTTTAACTTAACACACGGGTCCACTCTTCTAACGTTAGTATCCGACATTGATGGAACATTCTTTTTTTGTACAAGCTTTAATATACCTGGGTTCTGCCGTACTGATGGTGCCCATCTGCAAAAAACTGGGGCTGGGTTCCGTTTTGGGTTATCTCATAGCAGGCATACTTATTGGTCCTTCAGCATTAGCCTGGATCGGTCACGACGGTAGCGACATTATGCATTTTGCCGAATTCGGGGTAGTAATGATGATGTTCCTGATCGGTCTGGAGGTAGAGCCGCAGCTACTTTGGCATTGGCGAACGTCTATAATGGGCCTGGGCGGATTACAGGTATTAGCCACCACCATGATTGTCGGTTTTATAGCACATATAATTGTAGGGCTTTCTTTTAGCCAGTCTTTGGCTATAGGCCTGATCTTTGCCATGTCGTCGACAGCAATAGTGTTGCAGATCATGTCTGAAAACAACTGGTTGCAAAGCAGCGCGGGGAAAAATGCCTTTTCTGTACTGCTGTTCCAGGACATTGCCGTAATACCTATACTGGCTCTTTTACCGCTTCTGAGCCCTGATCATGCAGCAGCGGCGGCCGCAAAGGACACTGTTACCCTTACTCAAAACCTGGCGCCATGGGCAAGAACATTAGTCGTATTGGGTGCCGTTGGGATCATTGTTCTGGGTGGGCGCTACTTTACCCGGCCCATTTTCCATATGGTGGCAGCTACGCATCTTCGCGAACTGTTTAGTGCGACAGCGTTGCTTTTGGTGGTATCCATTACCGTTTTAATGACATTAGTAGGGCTCAGCCCAGCCCTGGGCGCTTTCCTGGCAGGAGTTGTGCTAGCGAACAGCGAATACCGCCATGAACTGGAAAGCGATATCGAACCCTTCAAGGGCCTTTTGCTGGGTTTGTTTTTTATTGCTGTTGGGGCATCTATCGACTTCGAGCTGATCGCAGCAAGGCCCCTGCTGATAGCCGGTATCGTAATAGGTGTTATGCTCACCAAACTGGGCATATTATCGCTATTGAGCTATCTGTTTAAAATGCGCAAAGACCAATTCTTACTATTTGCATTTTCTCTTGCGCAAGTGGGTGAGTTCGCCTTCGTATTATTTTCTTTCGCCAAAGAAGAACATATTTTCAATGATGAACTGTTTAACCTGCTTATGGTGGTAGTTGCCGCTACCATGGCCTTGTCGCCCATTCTGATGCTGATCATGGAAAAAGTGCTGATGCCCAGAGTTATCAAAAAAGCGGCTGTCGGTCCATCGCGGCAGAAGGACGACGATATACAAGAAGATAAACCCGTTATTATTGCTGGTTATGGTCGATTCGGTAGCGTTACCGGCCGTTTATTAAAAGCGAATGGTATTAACGTAACCGTATTGGACACCAACAGCAACCGCGTGGAATCGCTCCGCAAAATAGGGATTAAGGTATATTACGGAGATGCCTTACGCATAGATTTGCTAAAGGCTGCCGGCGCCAACCAGGCTAAACTGATCATTATAGCACTCGACGAGGGTACCCAGGTCCTGCAACTCGTACGCACTGTAAAAAAGCATTTTCCGAATATGCATATCATTGCACGGGCGCACGGCCTGGAAGACACTTATGATCTGATGGATGAAGGGGTGCTCCATGTCTTCCGTGAAACCTTAGATACCTCTTTAAGGGCTGGCACAGAGGCATTGAAAATAATGGGAATAAGAGCCTATACCGCCCAACGAGCCTCAGACCTGTTTTTACAGCATGACGAAAAATCATTAAAAAAAATGGCTGCGGCAAGGCATGACCGCAAAAAATATATCAACATCCTGCGCAACAGAATCGAAGAACTCGAAACATTGATTCAAAATGATATTCATGAAAAATCGATCCATACCCATACCGGCAAGGAAATGAGCGAGATCAGAAAAGAAGACGAGGACAGTTAACTTCGGTACTTTACCAACAACCGCACCAAAAAGACGTTATATAATATACGCACACTACGCCACCCTCCTAATATTATTAAAATATTTTTTATGGAAAATAAGAAAACACTCGTAATAGGCGCTTCAGAGAATCCGTCTAGATATAGTTATATGGCCATCAACTCCCTTCGCCAACATCAGCACGATGTGGTAGCTATCGGAAAAACAGCTGGTAATGTTGCCGATGTTTCTTTTGGAAAAGAGCTGGTATTATTTCCTGATATTCACACTGTCACTTTATACATTAACCCCGGCCACCAGGTAAATTATTATGACTACATCTTATCTCTCAAACCCAAACGTATTATATTTAACCCTGGCACAGAGAATAAAGAATTAGAAACGCGGGCACAACGAGCTGGTATTACAACACAGCAGGCCTGCACGCTGGTATTATTAAGCACAGGACAATATTAGCGTTAATTATAAGGAAAAGACGAAACCAAAGTCACGATTAATGGACAACAAAACCTACGGGGCAATACTTTATAACTAATTATGGGGAACAAAAAATGCTGGATTAGACCAGCATTTTTTTAATCTTCATACAGGAGATACTTTTTCCGGATGGTGCGGAATTGACGCAAGGCGGGTTCCCAGGAGGCACGGATTTCCTTTTCAGACAATCCTGCCTTTATTTGCGCTCTTAAAGTATCTGTGCCGGCAATCTTCTCAAAGAAGGGAATAAAAAAGCGCTCTTTGTCCGGAAAATCCCGGTAAGCATCCAATAGCCATTGCAGTTGGAGCTTGCCCTGCAACAAAGACAGAGCCGTGCTGTCATCTTTTGCTAATAAACGTCCATAACACACCTGCCCTTTCAACGGTGGGTTTTGAGCTCCCGTAACGGCTTGGGGGGTAAACGAATAGGTATAATTCTTTAAAAGCGGGTGACCAAATTGCTGAAAGGGCATATCGGTTCCCCTGCCCAAGCTAACAACCGTTCCTTCGAAAAAACACAAAGAGGTGTACAAATAAATGGCTGCCATATTTTTCAGGTTCGGTGAGGGCGAAACCGGTAAAGTGTATAGGCTTCTATGGCTATACCCAGAGCAGGGAATGACGGTGAGCTGGACATCATTATTTTTCAGCCATCGCTCACCTATCAGCATCTGGGCATATTCTCCTGCCGTCATGCCATACAATACCGGAATAGATTGCATACCCACAAAAGAACTATGCTTATTTTCCAATATCGGCCCGTCCACTATAAAACCTAAAGGGTTAGGGCGATCCAAAACGAGCAGGGATTTCTTATTTTCCGCACAGGCATCCATTAAGTACTCCAGAGTGGATATATAAGTATAAAAACGTGCACCGACATCCTGCAAATCATAAACAATAATGTCCACATCTGCCAATTGCTCCGCAGTAGGCTTCTTATTCTTTCCGTAAAGAGAGATAACCGGAAGACCAGTTTCTTTGTCCAAGCCGCTTTTTACTGTAGCGCCGGCATCGGCATTTCCACGGAAACCATGCTCGGGAGAAAATATTTTCGT
>JBEBWN010000045.1:0-16664 GCA_040392235.1 Taibaiella helva
ATGCCTTGATAATCGATGGGGCGGTAATGGAACTGTCAATTTTGGCTTGGCCCAATATTAGGATAGATCTCTCCGCTTCGGTCGATATCAAGACAAAAAAATACTTCCACGCCGCAGAAGCCATGCTAATACGGCTTTTTTGTCAGGCTATACTACTGCCGGCATATCATGGCTGTCCGCCTGTAGGGGGCCATACTATTCCACCGTCACCGACTTGGCCAGGTTTCTGGGCTGGTCCACATCGCAACCCCTGAGCAAGGCGATATGGTAACATAGCAGTTGCAAGGGTATTATGGTAAGCAGCGGGCTGAGCAGCTCTTCGGTTACCGGAATGTACATAGCGTAATCAGCCAGTTCGCTGATCTCTTGATCGTCTTCATTAATAATGGCGATTACTATGCCTTCTCTGGCTTTTACTTCCTGTATGTTGGAAATGATTTTATCACGGGCACTGGAATTGGTAGCCAATACCACAACCGGCATTTTTTTGTCGATCAGTGCTATAGGACCATGTTTCATTTCTGCAGCGGCATAGCCTTCTGCATGGATATAAGATATTTCCTTCAGCTTAAGGGCACCTTCGAGCGCCACCGGGAAATTAAGTCCCCTGCCGAGGTATAGAAAATGTGCGGCCTCATAAAACCGGGATGCCAGGGATTGGATAGCGGTATCATTTTGAACGAGTACCTGCTTTATTTTATCCGGTATGCGTTCCAATTCCAGCAGTAAACTTTGCTTCAGAGATGGGCTAATCGTATTTTTTTCTTCTGCCACCTGTATAGCCATCAAGGTGAGTAATACCAGCTGTGTGCTGAAGGCCTTAGTAGAAGCTACGCCTATTTCCGGCCCCGCATGCGTGTAGGATCCGGCATGGCTGTACCGGGCTATGGAGGAGCCTACTACATTGCATATGCCATAGACCAAAGCACCACCCGATTTGGCCAGCGTTATGGCTGCCAAGGTATCGGCTGTTTCTCCCGATTGCGAAACAGCCAGCACTATATCGTTGTCCCGGATAATGGGATTCCTGTACCGGAATTCGGAGGCATACTCAACGGATACGGGTACCCTTGCCAGTTCTTCTATGAGGTATTTACCCAGCAGGCCGGCATGATAGGAGGTACCGCAAGCAGTAATGATGAAACGCGTCGCCTGTTTGAAGCGGTTAATGTGCTCTGTTATGCCGCCCAGTGTAACCCGGTTTTGCGCTGCATTCAGTCTTCCCCTCAGGGCATTTTCTATGGCCTGGGGCTGCTCGTGTATTTCTTTAAGCATAAAATGTGCAAAACTGCCTTTCTCCAGGGCCTCCAGGTCCATTTCCAGGGCCTCGATATAAGGTGTCTTTTCCCTGTTGTCCAACGAACGGATGTGCACACCGGTCTGTCGCCTGATGACCGTATATTCATCATCTTCCAGGTAGATCACATTACGGGTATAGGTAAGTATCGCGGAAGGATCAGAAGCAATAAAATATTCGTCAGTTCCGATGCCCAGCACCAGCGGCGCGCCCTTGCGGGCTGCAATTAATGTGTCCTCATCACTGCTGTCCATAATAATGAGGGCATAGGCGCCCACTATCTCATTTAATGCAGCCCGGACTGCCTCTTCCAGGGACAGTGCCTCCTGCAGTTGCAGTTCTTCGACCAGGTTAATCAGCACCTCTGTGTCCGTATGGGAAACAAAAGAATATCCCCTTTGGAGCAACCGGGCTTTCAGAACGCTGTAATTTTCGATGATGCCATTGTGTACAATAGCCAGTCGGCCGGAACGGGAAAGATGGGGGTGTGCATTGGTATCATTGGGTATACCATGGGTCGCCCAGCGGGTATGGCCAATACCGGTATGACCTGTAATGTTTCGACCTTCCTGAAGCAACTGTAAATTATCGAGCTTCCCGGCTTTTTTTGACAAGTGAAAATCTCGTGGTCCCATTACGGCTATACCCGCGCTATCGTACCCCCTGTATTCCAGGCGCCGTAGTCCTTGCATTAGAATAGGGTAGGCTGCTTGTGCTCCCATATAGGCTATTACTCCGCACATACGTATTTGTTTTAAATTGAAAATGATAAATCGTCATCAGCGCAGTATAGGATGAAAACCGCCGATAGTTTTCCGGGCAGGCTTAAACCGTATTTGTTCTGTTCGCCTGGTTTTCCTTGACGAGCCATGGAAATGAACTCGGGACCAAAGCGGGGAACAGCAAGGGAGCATTTTACAAAAATCATAGATATCTTAAAAATGATACGCAAAGCTATTCGATTAAACACCGTTTTTGTAATTGATATCATGGTATTATCCTATTTTTACCATTGAAACAATGTTATTTTAAGTAAAATGGAGTTGAATCCTCATTTCGATGAATTGGACCGGGAAATATTGACATTATTAGCCGGAAATGCACGCTACACATATGCTCAATTGGGCCGGGAAATCGGGTTATCGCCTTCGGCAGTGGCAGAAAGAGTACAAAAACTGGAGGATACCGGGGTTATTAAAGGCTATGAAACGACAATTGATTATACAAAATTGGGTTATCCCTTGGCAGCCTATATTACAATGAGCTTTCAAAGTGACCAATATGCCCGCTTTGCTAAAGATCGGTCCTCATTTCCCGAAATAATTACCTGTAGCCGTATCACCGGTAATGATTGCCTGATTATGAAGGTAAGGCTGCGTAGTGGTGAACACCTGGCTACGCTGGTAGACCGATTGCTGGTATTTGGTAAACCTGCTACTTCGCTGGTGTTGTCGGAACTTTGAGTTGGCTCTGCGTGTTCATAAGTAGCCTCATCTGCAACTACAGAAAATAGAACGAAAATATTTTCCGGCGTTTCCAACCTCCAGGCTAAAATCCAATGCTTTGCTGCAGGTGTCGGCTGATCTACGAGAATTTAGACTCAGGACTGCGTGGGATATAATAGACCTGATGCTTGTTGGCGATGAAATAGTCAAGGCCGGCCGGGTTGAAAACAGGGAAGAAGAGAAATGTGATATTAGAATAAAAACGGCCGCATGCAGGATTACCAGGATTTCTTTTTTTGTAATTGTATGCGGCCGGGCTGCATATAGAAGGGATGTAAAGAAAATAATTGTTTCGGTCACTATAGACAAAGTGGGGAATGATCTTATCCGGGAGGATACCCAATTGGAGCCTGCTAAGGTAAGGGTATAACTAGTGGTTCTGTACTATACTTTCCACTATGACAAAAGTGACAAGATCCTTGTTTCGTTATGTTCTCTTCCGAGCAGAAATCATTAATAGAGAATATTAGCTTTTTGCCGTGAAAAATACGCTCTTATTGAGTGTACAGCAGCAAGTTCCATTGATGAAGAACATCTTGCTCTTTTATCAATTAGCCCATTTTTCGTACTGCAAACAGCTACATCTCAACTGGTGGATTAAGAAGTTATTTGCCCCTGACCTTTCACTCGGATGCACATAAACGGATCTTATTTTCGTTATTAAGCATTCGGAGCTTTATCAATGTGGTCTTGGTCAATTAAAGTCGAGATACTGCCAGGGCAGGAGATGCTCTTCGCAATGTTACTACGAACAGGCTTTAAAAATGATAAGAAAAACTAATTCTTATCTTCATCTGCGTCTATATCCGGGTTACGCACATCATCGGGAATATCCAGGTCATCGCCGGTATCAAAAGGATTGTCTTCGTCCGGCCCTTCGTTGAGCCGTTCACCATCTTCATCGGTGTCTTCGAGTATATCGGCGGTTCTACTTTCATCGCTCGAGCTATCCCGCTCCGATTCGGCTAGCAGGTCAATTTCTTCCGGCGATATATCGGTTACGCCATCCGTAAGTATTTCCCGCTCTTCTTCTTCCTCAAGGGGAACGGGATCGGCATTTTCCTGTTCCGGCAGCTCGCGGGGTAAACGGTAGTCATCGTCTGATGCGGGCATGCGCTCTATCTCTTCATCTTCCAGGTGGATGGTCTTTCTGTACACCTTATTCTTATGCTGTTGCTGTTCCTCATTTGGCTGCTCCTTATCTTTATCCATAATACTAGTATTTTGAAGTATTTTCAACAAAAAGAAGGATAAAAAGTTGACAACAGGCCACGTTTTTGCCCCGGGCTTTCTTCTGCAGGCAAATGCTTAATGAAAAACGATCTTCTGATAATGGAATGCTGCGGTGCATAGCTCCCGTCACTGCTTAGTTTATTGTTTGATGGGCGGGAGTGCATTAAACCAAAGAAGAAATCGCTTATTTATTTTGTAGCGGGAGCGGTTGGTACCTTGCTAAAGGACGAACAGGTACAATAATGCCGAGGCTGGTTGAACTTATTCGTATCAGAAGTTGGCTGCCAAAGACCGGGTAACAAATTGAACGATGAGGGGGTTAGGCTCATCGTTTGTAGAGGTTAATGCCGGCTGAAACAAGGTGCCGACAAAGAAAGGATGTTCTTTTATCTCGAATGAACGGTAATGTCCCTCATCCGATTGTGCCGTAAATGTTATTCCGTTTTGTTCCAGGATACTGGTATATTCCTCATTTATATCATAACTGCAGTAATACTTTGCCTGTACTATTTCTTCACCCAAACTTTTATACAAGATGCTGTTCCGGTCCAGGATTTTTACCTTTTCCTGTTCGCCTTTTAGAGAACATAACGATTTTTTGATGAGGATGTCGGGGCTATCCGGGTTTGTTTCTGCGTGGTCGGCATCGGCAATATTACAGCAATTCCGGGCAAACTCTATGATCATATGCTGAAAACCACCACAGTTGCCGAGGGTGGGGATATTGTTTTCGCGGGCGTAGGCAATCGCTTGCAGAACATTTTCCATACTCCGGTAAGGACTACCGGGGGCAATCCATAGACCTTTATAGTCATGCTGTTCAAATGCGGCTTGCGCATTAAAGATATCCGTTGCAATCCAGTCGAACTGGATCGTTTTGCCCAGGTACTTTTGAATGGCCCTTGTACTATCATTCAGCGAATGTAAGGTGTAATGAATAGGATTAAAGTCTCCCAGAATTGCAATTTTTTCGACCATTATTTTTCGTTTTGCCGGATAAAAAAAGGTTTTTAAGGATGCTAAGGCAAATTAATTCTTACGTGTTTTTATGCTTCTGTTCTTGAAATGTTCTCTTGCTCTTATCTGGAACAGCCTCATACTCTGGATGCCATTCAAGCCATGACAAAGTTTTTAGGTTTTGCTCCTTCAACTTTTGCCTTATACCAACATGCTGTTCGACTCATCTCAAAAACTTTTAGGTTTTGCCTTTTCGACTTTTGCCTTATACCGACATGCTGCTCGACTCATCCCCAAAAGCTTTTAGGTTTTGCCTTTTCGACTTTTGCCTTTTTAATGTATTAACCCCGTCTTCAAGGCCTTGCTCACCATAGCCGCGGTATTATTGACATCCAGTTTGAGCAGCAGCGTTAAGCGGTAATGCCTGATCGTGTTTTGACTCAGAAACAGGGATTCTGCTATTTTCTGATCGGTAAAACCGTTGGCGATCATTTGTAGTACCTGCTTTTCGCGGGTAGTGAGACTTGTTTTGCCTGCCAGTACCTTAGCCGACTTTAAAGGCGCCTTTTCGATGGCGGCTTTAATTTGTTCGTCCATAAACTGTCCGCCGTTGTGTATTGTTCTTATGGCCTCGATAAGTACCTCCTCTTCGGTGGTTTTTAGAAAATAGCCATGTACACCAATCCAGTGCATTTTGGATATATACATTGTGCTGTCGAAATTGGTCAGTACCAGTATTTTCATATCAGGATAGTCCTTCAGCAAGCTGGGGGCCAGTTCATCGCCGGGTATGTCGGGCAGTTGTATGTCCAGCAAAAGAATATCTGGTACTTTGTGGGTTAAACCATCCAGCAGTTCTTTGGCGTTTTTATAGGCAGCCACAACGCTCATGTCGCTTTGTGCCGATAAGGCGGTTTTGAAGCCTTGCAGCACCAGGGGATGATCGTCGACTATAACTACATTGATGGTTTTGGGATGGATTGTTACATTATGCATTAGCTATTAAAATAAGTTTTTCGGTATGGAAAGCAATACGGATGGTAGTGTTTTGGCCGGGCGCGGTATCGATATCGATCTCTCCCTGCAGGGCCTGTACGCGGTAGCGGAGGTTTTCCAGGCCATAGCCCCCTTTGGCCTGGACATCGAAACCAATGCCATCATCTTCGACAGTAAGGGTAAGCTGGCCATCCAGCGCTAAAAGCTGTATTTCTATATGGTGAGCTTGCGCATGTTTCAGCACATTTTGCACCAGTTCCTGCACGGTGCGGTAGAGGATCAGCTCGGCAGACTTGTTTAAGGGCGGAAGGGGGCAGGGAATATACAGGTTTATGCGCAGTTCTTCGGCCTGGTTAATACTTTCTATATAATGTGTTAGCGCTTCCGTCAGGGAAAGGCGCGTCAGTATGTCGGGTAGCAGATTATGAGCGGTATTCCGTACCTCTGCACTGGTATCCTGCAGCATATCCAATACATCGTGGATCTGGTACATCAGGCCGGGTTCGGGATTATTCTTTTTGAGGTTGTTGATTTTCAGTTTTAGTGCAGCCAGCATGCCGCCTACGCCGTCATGTAGCTCGCGGGACAGCCGCTTGCGTTCCCGCTCTTCGCCCTCCATGGCAGCCTGCAGCGCTGCAATCTCTTTTTCCTGTTCCGCCAGTTTTTTCTTTTTACCATAACTCCGGTACAAATGAAAGATAATGCTTAATAAGACCAGCGAGCCCAGTGAAATGCTGACGATAAACAGGTTTTTTTGCGCCAGGTTTTTTTGCGCCAGACTGATCTGTGCATTTTTTAGGGCAAGTTCCTTATCCTTCTGTGCCACGCGGTATTGTACTTCCAGTTCGTTGGCCTTCTGCGTAGCTTCTTTTTTGATCAGGCTGTCGTTCAGGTTTCTTGTAGCACAATGCAGGTCAAAGGCTTCTTTGTAACGTCCTGCCTGGGCGTAAGCGTGACTGAGGCTATGCAGCAGGTAAGACCGACCATTGTTATCGCGCCCCACTGTATCCAGTGCTTTGCGGTATTCTGTAATAGCTTTCTGGTATTTGCCCGAGAACATATAGGTATCGCCTTTTACCAGGTGCAGGCGGTATAGGGGCGAATGCTCTAACTTTTTATGATGGTCGGGTTGTTCCTGGTATAACTTTTCTGCTTCATTCAGGGTTTGCAATGCTTGCTGGTATTTCTTTTGCTGATTAAGCAGATCTGCTTTGTACACCAGCGCATACTGCATGCGATTGGCTAGCCGGTATTGGGTAGCGATAAGCATGGCGCTGTCAATATAGCGGCCACTTTTTGCATAGTCTTTTTGCATGCGATACAGATACCCCTTGCCCAGGTAAGCCATACATAGTGTACTGGAGTCATTGTACTGATAGCCGGTAATAATAGCCATATCGTAAAAGCCGGAAGCCTTTTCGGGTAGTGCCAATGTTTGGAAAATAGCGGCTATGTTGCCATAAATTAATGGTTTATACCTAATGTAGCTATCCGGGATGAATTGCAGAGCCTTGGTATAAGCATTTGAAGCCGGGTAATATTCGTTCATCAGGTACAGGGCGTCGGCTTTTTGCCAATAGGCGATATAGGTATCTTCCCGGTTTTTTACCGGATCGGAAAGGGCCAGTAGCCGGTCTGTCAGCAACAGGGTTTGTTGGTAACGTTTTGCATCCTGCTCTATAGGTATCAAATGCTTCAGGGTGCTACGCATACCGGCGCTATAGCCGATGGCCTTACTTTGCCGGTACAGTGTGGTCAACAGGTTTCTGACGCTGTCGGGATATTGCTTTCCCAGTTCGGCCGCGCCCTCTATGCGTTTTATAAGCTCTGTGCTGTCGGGCACAGAAGAAATAGGCCGCGAATGCTCAGGAGATTGCGCATAAAGCGTAGACTGCAGGCCAGTCGCTGTAAGCGCTGCAATAAGGAAAACTGCGGACTTAAATAAATTAGATATGGGCATTAACCTGGACGCTCTGTTTTATTGTTTCTCTAATCTAAAGAAAATCTTACGGAAATAGAATATAGACACGATACTTTAGGGTTTTAGTTAGCAAGTATGCATTTATATATTTGAATTTTTAAAACCTGCTTTTTGAACCTGCTTTTAAGATACATAGATACGCATCTTTGTCCGGAAAGCCGGTTGAGTATACCTGGATCGTTATGGAATATATTTAATGTGTTGTATGCGCTTGAAAATCCTGCTGGAATCGGAAAGCATCCTACAACAGCAAAAATATACTATGGCTGCGATATTGCGTAGACAGCGTTCCGGGTGCTTATAAAAACAAGTTTCTTTTTCTTATTTTAAATGCATAAAACATGATGCGACATTTTACTAAAGGACTGCTATGCAGCGTCTCATTTTTTTTCTGTGCTGCCTCATTCGCTCAGAAGCGTTCTGTAGGCCTTGGGCTCATTTTTGAGACACCAGCGCCTACCGACACACTGCACTCGGGGGTAGCTCAGGCCATGACCGGTTCTGTATTGAATAGTGGTCCGGATGACCTGGTTGCGGGAGATACCCTGGTGTTTAAACGTTATCTGAGTGTGCCGGGTATATCGGAAACCCTGATCGACCTGAAATTGATCCGGCTGCCGAAGGACCTTGCCGCAGGCGAGCAACAGCAGCTTTTTGCCGATTCGATTACGCTCTATACACAGCAAATTGGGTCTACTTATCTGTGCCTGGAAATAGTAGATGATCCGGTTGCGGAATTGGGTATAAATGAATTAAGTTATGAAAATCGCTACGCTGACGAGGATCAAGGCATATGTCATGGTCTTACGGTGATAGAAACTGCCACAGCAGTAGTGAATGCAACAATGGAAAGGTTATCGCTGCAAATTGTACCCAATCCGGCCAGCAATCGTGTAAGGGTATTCCTGCCTCCTGGTTTGCCGCAAGGCAGCGAGCTGTCTGTAACAGATATATTAGGACGTATTATAAATATAGTACCGCTTTATGGGAATAGCGTTACAACCGACCAGGGTTTTACGGAGTTGGATATGAGCAATCTGCCGGAAGGCTTGTATATGATAAATCTGCATGCCCAAGAGGGGCGGTATGCTGGAAAATTATGGGTACGGCACTAATTGAATCTTATTATCAATTGATTATGTATTGTAAATTGTAAAACCTGCTTTTTGCACCTCTATTTTATCGTTTTTAAAGGGGATTTTTGATGGACACCCAAGGTTCCTGAACAGAAGGAGCCGTTCCATAATGCCAGATGTAAGCAGATACCCCTTGAAATCTCTTTATCCCGTTAACAATACCCTGGTCGCTGTTTTTGTATTTTTAAATATGTCTAATATGAAATATCAATATTTACGCAAAGTTTTAGTCTTTTTTTACCTCATTGCCTGTTGTTCTTACAGCGTTTTGGCGCAATCCGGGCGGGCAGCCCCTGCCCGGTCGGTGCAGAAAGCGCCTTTTGTTTTTATCGAAAATAAAGGCCAGGTTGTGGATCAGCATGGTACCTCCCGCACAGATATTGATTTTAGGATATCAGCATCCGGTGTGAATGTTTTTATTGGACCGGGCCGGTTGCATTACCAATGGGTTAAGCCGGACCTGAGCCCGGTTCAAACCAGTTTGGCCGACCTGAAATCGCTTTTAGCCGATAATCGGCCGCTCAGTTGCGACATGTATCGTATGGATGTTACTTTATTGGGAGCCGATCCCGACGCTTTATTGACGAGGCAAGGCAAACAAAATTACTATGAGCGTTACTATTTACCCCAATGCGGAGCCGATGGGGCTTTGGCCTATGCTTACGAAAAGCTGACCTACAAGAACGTTTACCCTGGCATAGATTGGGTATTGTACATCAAAAACGGGCAATTGGAGTACGACTTCGTGCTGCACCCCGGGGCAAAGGTATCGGACATCCGGCTTGGCTATGGTGGCGCTACTTCTTTGCACATCGAGGAAAACGGTGATATGACATCGGCTACACCCTTGGGCAGGGTAGTAGAGCAAGCGCCTTACAGCTTCCAGCAAGATGGGCGCGAGATCGCTTCCGGATTTATGCTACAGGAGAACGTACTGCGTTTTAATATTGCCGAACCCTACGAAGGCATACTGACAATTGACCCTAAATTGGTATGGGGCACTTATTATGGCGATTCTTGCCTCCTGGATTATGGCACGGGCGTAGCTTCCGCATTTAAAGGTAAGGATGTTTATTTTGCCGGTCACACATACAGTCTGTATAATATTGCTACTACCGGCGCTCACCAGGTAAAACTGGGAGGCGGTTTTGCCGATGCCTTCCTGGCGAAATTTAATAGTAAGGGCGAGCGGCTATGGGCTACCTATTATGGCGGATCGGATGGTGACGGGCAGAGCGGTACGCTGGTAACAGATACTTTAGGCTATGTTTATATGGCGGCAACCACTTTTAGTGTGGATACTACACTGACTACTCCGGGGGCCTATCAGCGAATGCAGGGAGGGCTTAGTGATGCGGTGCTGGTGAAATTTGATACCTCCGGGAAACGGCAATGGGCTACTTTATATGGCGGCGGTGGTATAGAAGGGGGTGGTTTTAGCTTGGCAACAGATGGCGATAACGTGTATCTAGCCAGTTCAACAACCAGTATGATGGACATTTCTACGACCGGGAGTCATCAGCCAGCATTGAACTCCGGCGCACTAAGTGGCGCTTCGGATGCCTTTTTAGTAAAATTTAACTCGAGCGGCCAGAGATTATGGGCCACCTATTACGGCGGCGATGGTAACGATCAATGCGATTTGTATAGCGGCCTGATTTGCGACAAAAAAGGATATGTATATATGTGTGGTAAGACAGGCAGCGTTTTTGCTATATCTACTCCGGGCACCCATCAAACCGTTTTTGGCGGTTGGGGCGATGCCTTCCTAGCCAAATTTGATCCTTCGGGCAAGCGTATATGGGGTACTTATCTGGGTTCGACTGACGATGAGTGGGGGCAGGCGATAACTTGTGATGATTCCTGCTATATATATATGACCGGTCTGGCAAGCGGCCCGGGTCAATCCAATGCAATAGCTACCAACAATGCTTATCAATCTACACCCGCCGGTGGCGCTGATATATTTTTGGTGAAGTTTGACAGTTCCGGCAAACGGCAGTGGGGCACTTATTATGGCGGTGCCGGGGACGAAAGCTATGCCACCGTGGTTTGTAATGGCGCGGACAAGGTATTTTTATTGGGATCTACAGGGAGCACGACAGGGATTGCCAGCCCTGGAATGTTTCAGAGTGCTCTAGCCGGGCAGCAGGATATGTTCCTGGCTGAATTTGACGCCTCCGGGTCGCGTAAATGGGCTACGTATTATGGCGGGCCCGGTACAGACCAGGTTGGCGATGCCGTTTTTACGAAAGAGGGGTATATTTATTTAGCAGGGCTGGTTACCAGTCAAACCGGGCTCACCACGCCGGGTAGTCATCAGCCTGCCTTTAGCAGCCGCTTTTCTATGCCGCTTTTTGCCAAGATCTGCGTGGCGGCTGATGGTTTCCCAACCGTTTCTATCAGTGGCGAAGACACCCTTTGTGGTGTAACCCGCAATACCGTCTACAGCATACCTGAATTCACTGAAGTAGAAGGGTACATATGGACCTTGCCTTCGGGTTGGAGTGGGGCCAGCGAAAGTAATAGTATTACAGTAACTACGGGTAGCACAGGGGGTACAATAAGCGTACAGGTAATTCGTTGTGGTGATACCAGCAGCAGTTGGACATTCGAGGCCTATGTGGTGCCAGCAGAAGCCCCGGTAATAGCGGTAGACAGTTTTAACTTAAGTACAGCCATCCCGTATAGTAGTTATCAATGGCTGTTGAACGGTAAAGCCATAGAGGGCGCTGTTAACGCTACATACCAGGTAAAGGAGAATGGTGACTACACGGTAATAACGGTGAATGAATGGGGCTGCACGGATACTTCTGATGTGTATACGGTTAATAACTATGGAACAGGAATCGGCGATTTAGCTGCCCTGGCTAATGAGATCGACATTTTCCCCAATCCCGCAAAAAACCGAGTGTACATCCAGTCTCCCGTTCCGGTAAATGTGGTTTTACGTACGATCGAAGGACGGGAGTTGGAAACGCAGCACCAGGTAAAATACCTTGACATAGTGCATTTGCCTATGGGTATGTACACAATGAGCATATTGACCCGGGATAATGTATTGCTGAAAACCCAAAAATTGTTGAAAACAGAATAGCTGGAGAGGCTTTGAACAGCTACCCGTCGGCTGGTCTAGGCTGCCCGACGATGGGTGTTTTATAATGTAATAAGGTGCATATTGAGCCCAACGATGCTTAGTATGCACCTTATTATACCAATAGGATCTGCTGGGCGATTGAGTGTTGTTACGCCTTTAATATACTGGACAATATGCCTCTGTTAAGAATGTATTTACGGTTTTTGTGCTTTGGCATTATTATATGGGGTAACCTGTTTATGCCCGGACCTGTAGCTTTTGCCCAACATGGTAATATTTGGACATTTGGCTATGGCGCAGGTGTTGACTTCAATACAGTACCGCCGTCCTTGTTGAAAACCAGTGTCGTATCGAATGAAGGAGCGGCATCTGTTTGTGATGCTGATGGAAAATTACTTTTTTATACAGATGGGACAACTGTTTGGGACCGTAATCACCAGGAGATGCCCAATGGCAGAGATCTGCCAGATGTAGGTTGGACGCGTAATGTAACTTCTTCCACCGCACAGGGTGCCATAATTGTACCGATACCCGGAAAGGGAATGGAATACTTTATTTTTTCCCTTGCTGCCTATGAATCAGGCTTTGGTGGCACATTGTATTACTGTGTAGTGGATATGAGCCGGAATGACGGTTTGGGCGATATTGTGCCGGAAACAAAATCGAAAATACTGGCCGGTGGCTTGACAGAACATATGACCGCTGTTCCCGGTAATCATTGCAATATCTGGTTGTTGGCGGCTTCAGCCTTGAAACAGGAAGTATGGGCATATAATATTACCATTGAAGGTCTGGACACGGTGCCGGTAACCTCGCCTAAAATACCTGGGCGGGGCGGGCTAAGCAGCGCAGGCATCCAAGGCACCATGGATGTCTGTCCGGACCGGACTAAAATTGCTTTTGCCCAGGGCAACTTGGTATTGTATGATTTTGATGCATCGACCGGCAAGACGAGCCGGCCGATGGTATTAGATACCAATAGCGCCGAGAATTGGTTTGGTGTTGCTTTTTCACCAGGCAATACTAAATTGTACGCCACAACCGAGGTCACAGGAAGAGCCTGCCAATTTGATCTGCTAGCTGGCGATACGCAGCAGGTGAAGGCCTCGGAAATACAGTTGTACAAAGGGGGCGCATTTTCGATGAAGCGCGCTCCAGATAATAAAATATATATTGCTATTCCCGGTGCGGCGCTTTCTGTTATTAACAAGCCTGAATTGCGGGGAACAGCCTGTGACTACCAACACCGTGGGTTTGACTTAAGCCCCGGTCAAAGTGGTATTGGACTACCCGGTACCGTAGCCTTTGTGGCGAGCCATCGGCAATACAGCGTGCAGTATGATACTATTTACTGTGCAGACTCTGTGTCGTTAACGGCCCATAATGCGTACGGAACGGGGTATCGCTGGCAGGATGGTAGTCAAGGTAGTACTTATCGGGCCAACAGCTCCGGCAGGTATTGGGTAAGCTATCGCGATTATACAACAGCGTGCGAAGAATATGTAGATACATTTCATCTTACGCTTTATAAAAACCAGCGGTTCTATAGCTCTACGGTAAAGCAGGCCTTGTGCACGACGGATACTATTTTGTTGGAAGCTCGTATTTTGGATGCAACCGGCTATGCCTGGGAAGATCACACACAGCAGGAAATGAAACTTGCAGGCCGTGGCGGAATGTATTGGGTAAATTACCGGGTAGATTCAATTTGCGGGCTGTACACGGACACATTTGATGTCCGTTATCCGGCCCGGAATCCTGCATTGACCTTTTCGACGGACACATTAACGTGCGTGGATAGCTTTTCCCATTTTCTTAATACTGCTGACACCCGCTTTAACTATTTTCAATGGCACTATGGTGATGGCGAAGAGAGTATTGCACACAGCCCCAGGCACCGGTACAGGCAGCCCGGCAGGTATGAGGCCAAACTGGTAGCTTCGATCAATGGTAAATGCTCAGATTCGACGACGCAATATATTACCGTAGACTCTGTCTTTTCTGTCCGTTTTCAAAAAGAGGAAGACGTAATCTGTCAGGGCGAGGCCGTGCGCTTTACTCCGGTGACGGATGGGAGTATGGTAGCCTTGTACTGGCAGTATGAACCGGGTACGGGATGGACTACTACTGAAATGGGGACTGTACAACATGCATTTGAACAACCTGGTACTTTCTCCATTATTTTAAGCGCCACGAACCGTGCTTGCCCCGCTACCCATTTCATGGATACAATAATTGTCAAACCCTTACCTGTTGCAGATCTTGGCCCGGACAGCAGTTTGTGCTGGAAAGGGTATCCTATATTATTGACCAATAAGGCAATTACTCCGGCATCATCTTATCGTTATCTCTGGAATACCGGAGCTACAACACCTCGTATTGAAGCCTTGGGGCCGGGCGGCTATTGGCTTAAGGTAATCGCAGAGGACTGGCCTGCTTGCTATGGCATAGCGGAATTAGACATAGTTAATGATTGTATTATTGATATACCCAATGCGTTTAGCCCGAATGGCGATGGTAACAATGATTACTTTTTTCCCAGGCAGTATTTAAGCGGGGACATTATGTTGCTCCGCTTTACAATATATGATCGTTGGGGAAACCTGGTATTCAGAACGGAACAACCTGATGGCCGTGGTTGGGACGGTAGATATAACAACAGGGAATTGCCTGCCGCGGTCTATGTTTATGAAATGGTTATTGAAACCGGAAACAAGCTCCGGGAACATTACCGGGGCAATGTAACGCTGATACGCTGAAGGACGAAGAGGTCATTATAGCCTGTATCCTGCAATCAGTACCTGCGTCTTCATCTTAAGGTACAACCGCATTCCGGCTAAAGAACACCATTTAAAAGATAATGAAATTATGTTTTTTAGGCTAAATATTTTCCTTCCTCACAAGCTCCGGATCGCATTAGCATGCTATCTGATCTGTTTTTGCCCGATGATACTACAGGGGCAGTATGATAATGTATGGGTATTCGGCGGGCGGGCTGGCATAGATTTCAACAGCACCCCACCTGTTTCCATGGCAACAAGTATAGGTACCATGGAGGGGTCTGCTTCTATTTGCAATAGCGAGGGGAAACTGCTTTTCTATACAGATGGTACAAATGTCTGGGACAGCGACCATCAATTAATGCCTGGCGGAACGAATCTTCCCGGTTTGGGCGTCAATATAACATCCAGTACAACACAGGGGGCCTTAATAGTACCGATACCGGGAAGGGGAACGGAGTATTACGTTTTTTCGCTAGGCGCATTCGAATCGGGCATGGTAGGCCGCCTGTACTATTGTATAGTAGACATGGCATTGAATAACGGGAAGGGCGATGTTGTTCCCGGGACGAAATCGAAGCTATTGGCCAGCGATCTGACCGAACAGATGACTGCTGTATCCGGAAAGGGCTGTAATACATGGTTGGTTGTAGCTTCCCGGTTGCATCCCCAGGTAAGGGCTTACAGCATAGCCTTTGGCGGTTTGGATACGGTGCCCGTTATTTCCCCTAAAGTAACGGGAGCAGGTAGCTGGGGTGGTGTTCTGGGCACAGTGGATGCTTCACCTGATCGAAAGCGTATTGCTTTTGCCCAGGGCAACCTGGTTATATATGATTTTGATGCAGCCACCGGCAAGCTTGCGCAACCCATTACGTTGACTGGTGGAGAACCTAATTTATATGGTGTGGCCTTTTCTCCCGATAACTCCAAATTGTATACTACAGCCAATGGCTTTGCTGTGTATCAGTTTGACTTAAGCCTAAGCGATACGCAGCAGATCAAGGCCTCGAAGATGGAGTTGAAATCTGAGCAGGTCTATGCCATTAAGCGGGCGCCCGATGGTAAGATATACATTGCTGTTCCAGAATCGGCGCTTTCTGTGATTCATAAACCCAACCTGGCGGGCAGTGCCTGCGACTATCAAAGTAAAGCATTTTCGTTGGCTACCGGGCAATGCCAGCTGGGCTTGCCTAATACCGCGGCTATTGTGTTGAACAAAAAGAATCACAGTGCAAAGAGTGATACCGTTATTTGTACCGATTCCGTTATACTCAGGGCCAATAATTTGGACGCCATGAACTACCGCTGGCAAGACGGTAGTGTGGGCAGGACATTTAAAGCCGATACTTCGGGGACGTATTGGGTGACTTATCAAAATTACACGACCGAATGTGAAGATTATACGGATACATTTTATCTGGTATTGCAGAAAAACAAGAGGGTGTATCGTACGACGGTTTTGGATGCCCTTTGTGCTGCCGATACGTTCTTGCTTCGTCCGGAAATAGCGTATGCCGAAGGCTATACCTGGGAGGATCACGCCCGGGATTCGGAGAAAGTTGTACGCGCCCCGGGTATTTATTGGGTAAACTATAGTGTAGATTCGATTTGTGGAATTTATGCAGATACTTTCGACGTTCGGTATCCGGAGTCTAACTACGACCTGTCGTGTGTTGTAGATA
>JBEBWN010000046.1:0-16628 GCA_040392235.1 Taibaiella helva
CAAAAACGGAAAACCTAAACAATGCTTCCCTTGAATGGAATAGTTGCAAAGGTATGCAATTTGATGATAATCAATAAATTACTCCTTAACTTAACGACATTGACCTCGCCGCAGGAGGCTGTAAAGGGCGAGCTAAAGCAGGAGCAATAACGATACGACTACCAGGCCGTATGGCAGGAACAATTGCTGCTTTTTGGAGGCCTGCGTAACGGACTGCTGCCTGTGGCAACGGGTTTCCAGTCGATCTTTGCACAGCACTAGGCTACTACCACATGAAATACCTTAGGATTGACAATGAACGATGTATTTTACTTTGACTTTTGCCTATTGCTGCGCACCAATCCAAATGGTGGCGGTATGTTGCAATACGTCATCTTCCAGTATTATTGTATTACCGGTCCCTTTCTTTTCGTCCACCTGCCAGGAGTGGGCCGTGCTCTCTGCTGTTTGTATAATGATGATAATATATACCGAACGGCCGTAGGTATACCTAACCTCCACCGATTCCCATTCCATAGGGAAACAGGGATGGAAAGTTAGTAGGTTTCCCTTACGTTCTATACCTATGAATGAGCTGATCAGCAACTGATACATCCAACCCGCAGATCCTGTATACCAGGTCCAACCTCCCCTTCCCAGATGGGCATCATTTGCATAAACATCTGCAGCCATAACATAGGGTTCGACTTTATAAGTACTGTTCCCGATGGGATCCTGGCTATGGTTTACAGGTAAAATCATTTTCAGAAGTTCGTAGACTTTAGCTCTATCGCCTAGTTTAGCAAAAGCCATTATAGCCCATATTGCAGCATGCGTATACTGTCCGCCATTTTCACGCACACCGGGAATATAACCCTTTATATAACCAGGGTTAAGAGCAGATGCGTCAAAAGCCGGCGCCAAGAGTTGTATCAGGTTCGCCTCTTTTTGTACCAGCAGGCGATCCAACGCCGCCATGGCTTCCGTAGTGCGAACTCTGCAACCTGCTCCGGATAGTACCGACCAACTTTGTGCAATGGCATCTATGCGGCATTCCGTATTTGTATGGGTGCCCAATGTTGCTCCTTCATCGGACCAGGCACGCAAATACCATTGTCCGTCCCAGGCTGTATTTTCTATATTGGCCTGCAATTTCTTTGCCTCGTCGAGCGACAAGTCCGCAAAGGTAACATCGCCATAATCGCGGGCTACCGAGGCAAAGTCTTTCAAGACAGTATATAGAAAAAATGCCAGCCAAACACTTTCTCCTTTTCCTAATATACCTACCTGATCCATCCCGTCGTTCCAGTCGCCACTACCCATAAGGGGCAAACCATGTGTCCCCATCCGCAGGCTCCGTTTAATACTACGCACGCAGTGCTGATAAATGCTACCTTCTTCGGAGGACTGCAGGGGCAAGTCGTAAAATGACTCTTCACCAGGTTGCAACTCGCGTCCTTGTAGAAAACCTACTGATACGGAAAGTATTTCGCTATCGCCGGTAAGCGCTATATATCTGGAAACAACATAAGGTAACCAGAGTAAATCATCAGAACACCGGGTACGCACACCGCGTCCCTCTGGTGGGTGCCACCAATGTTGTACATCTCCCTCGACAAATTGATGAGCAGCACTCAGCATAATCTGTTCCCGGGCCAATAAAGGGGCGGTATGCAAAATGGCCAATACATCCTGCAGCTGATCACGAAAACCGAATGCACCTCCGGATTGGTAAAAACCGGTTCTTGCAAACAAACGGCAACTGAAGTTCTGGTACAGTAGCCACCCGTTAGCCATAAAGTTCAGGGCTTTGTCGGGTGTAGACACCTGAACAGTATCCAATTTTTGATCCCAATACTTTTTCACTTCATCTTGTGCCCTGTGTATAGCCTCCGGCTCGGCGAACTGTGCAATATAATCGAGCGCTACAGTATATCCGCCGGCGCTACCTAAAAGGAAGATGACCTCTCGCTCTTCTCCCGGTAATAAATTCACTTTTATTTGCATTGCAGCACAACTGTCTTTGCCAGCGCCGAGTTTTTCAGATAGCTTTTCGCGATACAGGGCAGCAGGGTCTTGCAGGGTTCTGTTTCGGCCAATAAATTCTCTTCTGTCGCTTGTAAAGCTGCTGGCGCCGCCAAGAATACGAAAGAAAGTAACCTGTTGCGCAAAGGTACTATTGTAGTGGTTGCGAAAGAGTAGTGTGCGGCTAGGGGCATCTATATCCGGCAAAATATGCATGCTTGTTATGGAGCGTGTGTCGCCCAACACCATGTCCAAAAATCCGGTCACCGAGAGTTTGCGCGACACCATTGAGATATTTTTCAATTTCAACTTTACAAACTTCAAAGGGAGCAACACGTCAACAAATACACACATCTCGGAAACTATACCTTGGTCAGTATGTTCGAATGTACTGTAGCCAAAGCTATGTGAGGTCAAAAAGGGTTTATTGCTTTTTGCAGGAAAGGGGGTGGGCGACCAAAACAAACCGGATAATTCGTCTCTTATATAAAACGCCTCTCCTCCCGCATTGCATACTACATCATTGCTCCAGGGGGTAAGCCGGTATTCATGTGCATTTAGGGCCCAAGTATACGACGATCCATTTTCTGCAACAACTGTACCAAAACAGGGGTTAGCTATTACATTTACCCAGGGAGCGGGTGTTCCATTAGTCCCATCGGTATAAATTTTATATATTTTACCATCGGGAGAAAAGCCCCCGGTCCCGTTAAAAAACAAAAGGCCCTCGGGTGATTCAAGTTCGTCATCCGGATATGCGAAGGTTTGTGTTGCGGGAGGTAATCTTGCGGGATATACCTGGTCGATTTTAGTTATACTTATCTGTTCCGCCAGGCTGCCTTTATGGTCGTTAAGTACCACCCGGGCGATGCTCTCAAAAAGAATGCGATCTTCCGGTGATACCTGGTCGGCATGTCTAAAGAAAATACTACCAAATTTATCATTTGTATTATGTAAAGAGGGTGATGAGTTTAACAGTCCTGATATCTGCTCATGGAGTACCTGCCTGTAAGACCCTTGTTCTTCATTGATGATTACCAGATCAATAGCAACTCCTTTCATACGCCAGTAAGCATGGGCTTGTATCATTTGCCTGGCTATATCTATGTTTTCCGACTCTCGGATATGGAGTAGTACGATAGGAAAATCGCCAGAGATGGAATGACTCCAGAGACTGGACTGCCCCCTTAGATTGCTTTGTATTATTTGCGAAGCGGGACGCAACGAGGGGTTAATGAAAATAATGGAGCTGGCAAGACGATCAAAAAGCTGAACGTCGACATCAGTAGTGTCCAGCTGCCTTAACAGCACCTGGTTATGTGTCCAGGATAGCTCGGCTGCTCTTTGCCGTAAATGCAAATCGCGGTACTTATGAAGAGTAGCCAGGCAACTTTCTCTCGTTTTGCTTATACCGTAAACCATGTCTATTACAGCAGTTTGACCAGGATTGAGCAAGAAGCGGTAACGGATAGCCATAACCGGGTCTAAAACAGGACCATCGCTTCCCGATAGTGTTTTTATATGCATCGATGCCGGATCAGTGATAGAGCGGTCTCTTCCTATAAATTGCATACGGTCTGTTTCATAAGAGCACTCCTCACCAGATACGCCTTGTATAGCCATATGGTGAAACATCCAGGGCGGATGTTCCTCATCCGACCTGGGGCGCCGGGTGGCCAGTATAGCCGCATATTGGGACAAGATCTCCGTTTGAACAAAAAGATTACTGAACGCCTGATGTGCTTCATCTGACGCCTGGTGTGCGATAACAATCTCGGCGTAACTGGTAATTTCCATGACCCTGGCCCTATTGGTCTTATTTGCAACACTGACCTTCCGCATTTCCACATCATCTTCCGGAGAAACTACTATTTGAGTATGCGTTTCTATATCGTTATCTGTTCTCCGGTATTCTATATGGTCGGCCGAGAAAATAACTTCGTAATGCTGTGGCGCTTTTAGCGTGGGTTGATACGTATTTGACCAAAACACCTCCTTTTCCGGCTCCCTTATATAGGTAAAGATACCAGACCCTTCAGTGATGCCGTCTTCCCGCCATCGGGTTATGGCAAGGTCCTTCCATTTACTATACCCGCTGCCACTATTGGTTATCATTACGTGGTAGCGGCCATTGCTCAATAACTGAATTTCGGGAATCGGGGTATCCGTGCTCATGACGCTCCGTTCGGGCAGACCCGGAACAATTATACTTCTTTCTTTGGCATCGGCAGTATGCGCCTGGAATATGGTAGCACGTGGTATTCGTTCCTGTAGTAACAAGACGGAGGCCTGAAATCGCAATTCGGCGGCAAACCGGCGCTGCATAGGTTGTTGAAGCAGAAAATAGGATAAGGACAACAAAGACATGCCCTGGTGATGTACCATGTAGGATTTAATAATTCTGAACTTTTTGCCCCTGGGCAGCCGGCTGGCCGTGTAGTCTACCGCTTCATAAAAACCATATTGACCTTCAAATCCACTAAGGGATAAGGACTGCAACTGCGCGCAGGCTTTTTCAGGAAGTATCATTAGCGCTAAAGCAGCAGCATAAGGTGCTATGACAAGATCTTCCTCCAGGCCACGCTTCAATCCGATACCTGGAACTCCGAAAGCCTTGTATTGATAGTTTAGTGCCCCATCAAAGGCATAGTAGCCAGATTCGGAAATGCCCCAGGGAATGTTTCTTTTTTCAGCGTAGGCTATCTGGCGTTCTACCATTGCTTTATTGGTTTGGTAAAGCAGGGTATTATTAAATGCAGGCATTACCAGTTGTGGCATAAGATATTCGAACATAGAGCCGCTCCACGAAAGTAAAACAGGCTTTGTACTGGTTGCAGTGAGTAAACGACCTAAGGCAAACCAGGCCTCCTGCGGTAAATGCCCCTGGGCAATGCCTACAAAAATACCTAACCTGGCTTCAGACGCCAATAAGTCGTAGTAACCATCGTCCTTTCTCTTTTCATCAACATTATACCCTATTCGTAGTAAATGAATGTCGGAATCGTAAAGAAAATCATAAGATACATTACTGAATTCTTCGCAGTGAGCCGCCAGTCGGTTCAGCTTCCACAACAAATCCTGACCTTGATCAATACCTTTTATCAGGCATGTCGTCAAATGTTCCAGCCACAATTTGCTTTCGCCATCTATAGCCATTTGATCCAAAAGTGCAATCTTTTTTAATTGTGTTTCTGCTATGGATTTAACGGAGCCGTTAAGGGGTATCTCATCGAGAGACAATAATGTATCATATTGCGGTGGCGCAGGCAGTAAATCGAGCCATGGAAGGGCAATGCGCAAACCGGAGAAAGCATCGTCTATCTGGTTTACAAAGCGACTGGTCCAAATTTTGCTCTCGTCGCTACCGTTGGACTCTTCGGTATTTAAAATGCCAGATAGGCGCCCCAGTTCAGTAAGGATAATTTTTAGTGCATTTAAAGAAGATACCTTTGACCCGGAAATGATGCAAGCCTCTATCTCCTTTAAGGTCTTCTGACCATTCAGGTTCCGTTTATCCTTGATAATTTCCAATGTCGTCGTCAAGCCTTCGAAAAAGCGGTTATGGAACACAGGTTGGTCTGCCAGGTCTATTAACCCTTGTTGCAGAACGAGTAGGTGGCCAATTAAATTTCCGCTGTCTACGGAAGAGATATAACGGGGCGGCATGGGCTCTAAAGTAAGCGTATTATACCAATTGTAAAAGTGGCCTTCATAACGTTCCAGGCAAAGCATGGTATCTATCGTGGCCTGACACCTTTCGATGAGCTTGCTGGCGGAAATATATCCGAAATCATATGCTGTTAGGTTAGCCAGCAATGCCAGGCCCATATTTGTAGGTGATGTACGATGCGCCAGTACAGGCCGTGGTTCCTCCTGGTAATTGTCTGGAGGAAGCCAATGATCGGCGTCTGTCACAAATGTTTCGAAAAATCCCCAGGTTTTACGTGCCGTTTTATGAAGAAAGTTATATTGACTGGGAGTGATGGCTATTTTTTGTTCTTTCAATGGCCTGCCTACCCAGCCAATAATAGCTGCGGACAATATCCACAAAATTAGTATTGGCGCCGCTACAGGCAGACCAACGGGGTTATGGCAGATGACTAAAGTGGTAACTACTGCCGCCAGGAAAAAGCCAAACCACAAATTTATACGTTGATTAACTCTGCGAAAGGAACTGTTGGCTATACTGGCGGAAGAGGCCCATTCTAACAAACGACGTCCTGAAATTAGCATTCTCCAATTGGTCCGAATAATCGCATCCGTATATACTAAGGCTTGATAGGGCAAGGTAGTTAGGATGAATAGAAAACGGACCGATATATCTTTTATGAAAATTAGGATCTCAGAGATGTGCGCATTAAATTTAAGGTCAAGAGGCTTATGGATCAACTGCCAGATAGAGCGAGCCATATCAGGAAGTGTTAAGATAAGCGTAATTATTAAAGTCCAAAACCAGGAAAAAGGAAGCAAGGTCCAGCCCAAGATTAAAAACAGTAACAAAAAACCCGGAAAAAGACTTCGGCGTAGATTATCCATGATTTTCCAGCGCGAGAGTAAAGACAGGTGATTCTTGGTAAGCCTGTTATGTGCATCGGTAACAAAAGGTAACATCCAAGCCCCTATTTGCCAGTCTCCTCTTACCCACCTATGCTGACGCAACATATCATCCGGGAAGATAGCAGGATTTTCTTCGTACAAAATCACATCGCTCACCAATCCAGAACGCACATAGCAACCTTCTAGCAGATCATGACTCAAAATCCGGTTCTTTTGAAACTTTCCTTTTAATGCCTGTTCGAATATATCGATGTCATAAATACCCTTTCCGATAAATGAACCCTCACCGAACAAATCCTGGTATACATCTGAAGATGCCTGGGTATAAGGATCTATGCCTGTTGGGCTACCTTGCATTTGGCCGTATAAAGTTGTCGCTATTGGAGGAATAGCCGCTACAACGCGAGGCTGTAAAATACCATAGCCGTCTGTCACTCGCTTGCGCCGACTACTATAAATTGCTTTATTAAGCGGATGCGATATCGTAGCTATTAGCTTACAGGCCGTCCCCATAGGTAATTGTGTATCAGAATCGAGTGTTATGACATATTTAATGGCCGGTAAAGCTTGCATTCGGCCGCATATAAGTGCAAAACCAGATTCCTTTTTATTTCTCAACAAGGCATTCAAGGCCGAAAGTTTGCCTCGTTTTCGCTCGTACCCCATCCATTTTTTCTCTTTTTCGTTCCAGGTTCTGTCCCGGTGAAAGAGAAAAAACAAGTCTGCTTCTGCTGAACCATATTTTTTATTTAAATGCCCTACTTTTTCTTGTGCGTACCCCAGCAGATCTATATCCTCCGGCATATGTTCCTGTAGAGCATCTATGAAATCGGTAACCAAGGCATAGTATAAGTTCCGTTCGGGATTAGCAAGATATCTTATTTCTAAAGCCTCAGCCATATCCTCTATATAAGCCCTACTGGTCAACATAGTAGGCACCGCAACCATTGTACTGCAGTCGCCTGGAATACCCTTTGAATAATCCATTCGGGGAAGCAACCTGGGACGAATTACAAGAGTTAGCAGCCAATTAATCATTGCCGTAGACAGCTGCAAAGTACCTATCAGTGAAATGACGGCAAATATTATATGAAACAAGATACTACTAACACCCGCAGCAGATACAAAGTAGCCGAGCAAGGTTACTAACAGAAAGGATAATAACATTATGGTAAGTAAGTATACCGGCTCGGCCTTGCGACTGAGATATATTTTTATTTTCCTATACTTGGATATATTAAGTTTGCATTGTGTTTCTAATGCCGTTGAGCCCCGCCCTATTAAATAATAGCCTACATGTGCATATTTAGACGTGCTGCCATATTGTTGCCGCTGTTCATCGGCCATTTGAACCGCGATACGGGCAACGGCTGTTTCTGAAAGCGTGCCGGATTTCGCTATATGTTCAATAGCGTGCCGGTAACGATCGCGTGTAGCAAAATCCATAGCAGGATAAATGCCCGAAGCCTCCTTTCTAAGCACTTCTTCAACATGGCTGAGGGCTTCTACAAATTCCGGCCAACTATGTGTATTAATGAATCTTAAGGTTTCTATACAGTTGCGAACAAACACCTGACCTGACGCCTGCACCTGGTTTTCCTCTCTGACCTGGGCATTGCTGCTCTGCCCGTTTAATGCCAATTGTTCCTCCATCCATGATAGGGGGAGAGAGAAGGTATTACCCAGGCCTTGAAGCCTCCGGGTAAACCCGGCAACGAAGGCACTATTCAGCAAGGGGTTTGATCGCACCAAATCGGCCAGTACCAATATGTTATTGGCAGGGTCGCTCTCTGTTTTCCCTATTAATCTCTCTGCCCAATAATCGGCCAGATTGCGGTCCGCTATGTTGAGTAGAATTTTATGGCCCATCTTTGCCAGGTTTTCGATGAGGGTAAGCCGAAGCATAATAGGAATAGCCCATAGCTCACCAAGGGTAAGTACTGTTTCAGATTGATAAGAGGCTATAAAGCTGTATAAGCCTTTCTCGTCGATGTGCCCGTCACTATGATTAATAATCTCCGAAGTTATATCGTATACCCTTGGCACTGTTTTGATGCCATTGGAAAGAGAGGGTAAACCTTCGCTATACCCTTTAGGAAAGTGTTTTCTTGCGAGAATAACCTGCTCTTCTATTAAATAGAAATTGTCTAAAACCCATTCTCCAGCCGGCGTTAGCGCCTTTCCCTGGCTAATTTCTTCTACTAAGGCATCCCGTACCTCGATCAACTTTTGCTCGTTGTTTTCTAATCTTCTTAATAGTTGGTCAGCGACTTTGTACTGTAACAATTTGTGGTTTGCTGCAATGTGCCGGGCATGCCGGTTCAGCTCATGGGAACTGTACAAATTGGTTCGGAAGGAATCATTACTTTCCGGACTGGTTTCACGAAGGTGTTGCAGACGGGCAACTAAAAGTGATAAGGTATCCAATGGGACATTATTCTTAATGCGTTTGTTCATCGCGATAAATTGGTATTAGTTCTTTATTGTATTGCAACACCCTTTCTGGAAAGAAGGTGATATAGGACTCAGATGCCGGAGGGAATTAAATTACCTTGATCTCACATTTACAATGCTTGCATACGTAAACGCCAACTTACGAGACAGTTACAACTTCCGTCCCATAATATACATATGTGTTGTGGCGCAAGCTGAAGACATAATCTTTCAAAGGCCACGGATTCTAGAGCGAGAGGCCTATAATAGGCCTCCCCCTTCAGGTAAGTCCTTACAGAAATGATATATCCTTTGTTATTGGTCAGGTAGCGCCCATCCTTCGAAAGATAGAGCACATAATTAGTGTTCCTCAACATAGTAGCACGATTAGCAAAAAATTAGGCCTGCTTTATCCACCATACTTTATCGGCAACCAAACTGGTAGAGCTTATTTTTAGGTATTCTATGTCTTGCGGCCAGATGAAAATTTCGACCGACTTGTTTACCTGGAGTAATTTCCAGATACCCTCCTTGGCCAGGAATGCTGTTACTTCGTAAATATCTATTTCGCCGGCTCTAAGTGCATCGAAATATTGCTCGGGTGCGGCCTCTCTGGGAAATTTATGTATAAGGCTGCCGATAGTTATGGATGCCAATTGATGAGAACTTGTTATTTTCTGTAACATACTATGTACTGGTTATTATCATCTTTTTCGATGATCGGTTGTTTTGATGATTGTAGAAAAGAAAGTGTTTTTGCTCCAGAACGGCACTCCTGTATCAAAGTCATAATAAATAAAGGGTATATACTCTTCTACAGGCATTTATACAGCCGGGAAACATATCACCCCTAGGGTTAAATACTAATAGCCTCTACACCGCTGTTGAAGAGCTAAGATATTTGTGTGCGAAAGACAACACTGCAAAGAGAGCAAACTAAGAACGAAAAGCGTAATCAATGCAATTTAGAAGCAAAAGGTTAGGCCTGATAAGTAATTCCGTCAATGGCAAGATACAACTCTTGGGTACTATGTTCTATTGGAATAGCACTAAATATAAGTGAAGGTACTTTAAAAACATTATATTCATCAATAAAATTTTAATATTTTCTGAAGCTATTAGTATAATGTTTTTGAGAATAAAGACGGCTAGGACAATCGTGCTTTCCTCACCTTAAACAACACTTGCTCCTATTAGTTGTAATTGCTGTGCCATAGACGCATATTATTAGGGCTTCTGTAGCGAATGCTCTAGAAAACCGGCAGGATAAAGGATTAGTGGCTAGAATAGTAATCCTAGCGGGTGAAAATGACAGGAATCAGCTTATGGGAACCTATAACGCAGAAATGGTTGGGCTACTTTATTTGGCGAAAAATCTTAATAATACTACCTTTACACTTATACGGCAATTATTCCATTCAACTGTTGCCTTTCATTAAATCTTTGCACAATAACAATATTCTGATAGGTTTATTATTTGATTAATCAGGAGCGGCTTTCAAATTGTCGCGGCTTATCTTTTATTTTCATTCTGGGGTATTAAAGCAGCTTTCTATCCAGGACAAGCAGTGAGTGGTACTCTTACAGGATAACTAAATGCTATTCAAATGATGTCTTAAAATGCTAATGTCTTTGACAGGTACTATTACTACTCGTTATTAAATTATTTATGAAACAGGGCATATACCTTACATTATGGACTATTGTAATTCCCATCCTCGCCTGGCTGGCGTATTGGGGTATTTTGCTGGGAATAGGGGGATGGGTATTTCACATTCTATTGGCACTGTTACTAATTGGAAGTGTTCTGGCCGCCGTGCATCACGCAGAAGTTGTAGCACACCGGGTAGGAGAGCCATTTGGAACGCTCTTGTTAGCATTGGCTATCACGATTATAGAAGTAGCCTTGATCGTTTCGCTAATGCTGACAGATGGTGGTCATGCCACGGCCACACTTGCCCGGGATACGGTTTTGGCCGCGGTCATGATTATACTTACCGGAATTGTAGGCATCTGTCTATTGGTGGGTGGTGTCCGCTACAAAGAGCAGGTATTCAGTCTTCCCGGAGTTAGTGCTGCACTAATTACATTGACAGCAATATTGGTTTTTACACTTATACTCCCCAATTTTACTACCAGCCGTACGGGACCAGAATATAGCCCTGTGCAATTAGGATTTGTTGCCATAGCCTGCCTCGTTCTTTACCTGTCGTTTATTATGGTTCAGGCCATACGGCACCGGGCCTATTTTTTACCACCGCATGCAGATGGAGATGAAGAAGTTTATGCCGAACCTCCTACACGTAGGGAAGCGCTGGGTAGTGCTTTTTTACTATTACTCTGCCTAGGTATTGTGGTTTTACTAGCCAAGACACTAGCTCCAGATATTGAAGGCAGTCTTGCCAAAGCGGGCGCACCCAAGTCGCTGGTGGGCGTTATTATTGCTGCAGTTGTTTTGCTCCCAGAAGGCCTCGCCGCTTATCGGGCAGCTCGAAAAAACCGCTTACAAACCAGTCTCAATCTTGCCCTTGGCTCTGCACTTGCCAGCATCGGACTTACAATACCGGCTGTAGCAGTTGTGTCTATTATAACGGGTATGAGAATTGTATTGGGTATCGATATGAAGGCAATGGTATTACTGGTACTAGCTCAATTTACGATTATGCTTTCGCTGGGTACTGGCCGTACCAATATTTTACAGGGAATTGTACTTTTAATAATATTTATGGTTTATGTATTTACGATTATTGCGCCTTAATAACAACTATTGAAATTAATGTTACTTATGCCAGGAATTAAGACTCTGTCCACAACATCTCCGACGCTTTTGCAATAGCTTCCTTGCTCCCTTTACGCAACATAAAAACAATCTATCCAGATCGTTTGGAAGATTTCCGTTTATCATAAACGCCGGGGAATTTCCCTTAGGCGTTGTTCATACCTGTGTAAATCTATTTCAGAATTTCAATTGCAACTTTTTTACTGCACTCAAAGCAAACATATACCTCATTGTGTGTCGCCCAATATCTAAGCACTGGTTCTATCGTCTGCTAAAATAATTGCTCAGTATCAATGCCTTCCTTTGTTTATGATTAGGCAGCGTCTGACCCTGTATCACTATTTTATTCTGGCACTGCCTATCCTTAGCCAGTTTTGTCCTGATTTATTTGCCGGAACACTTCCCTTCCCTAACAACCTTCGCAAACTGCGTCATGCAAAGCTTTTGCTGCAGCAACATTGTGTTTGCATTAACGGTTTATAGCTTACCTTCGTTCAGACTAGAATACAGCAAATCCATTCTTTTCGGTTCCTACTCTTTATTGACTTCAATACTAGTGGTTTCTTTTTTAATAAGTTGCTGTATTCATTACTAATCCATACGCTATTTTATGACAGTTCTCCTTTTTTTCATCGGGATGTGGTATTTCTCGTTGTTTTCGCAAACGTTTTTCCAGCACCGTTATGCTGCGCACCGCTCATTTACGATGAGCAGGTTCTGGGAGCGGTTCTTCTTTATATTTGCCTACTTAACCCAAGGGTCATCCTACATGAGTGCCCGCGCATATGCTATAATGCACCGCATGCACCACGCATACACTGATACAGTAAAGGATCCCCACTCTCCTAATTTTTCCTCTAACCTGTTTAGCATGATGTGGCGGACAAAAAAAATATATGCTCGTATTTTAAATGGTAAAATGGTAGTCGAGGATCGATTTACTAAAAACTTGCCAGAATGGCCTAGATTCGAGAGATGGGCAAATTCCAAAACTTCAAAACTGCTCTGGAGTTTGGTGTACATCTTGTTTTTCATCTCCTTTGCCGCCTCTCCCTGGCTCTATATGCTATTGCCATTTGTAATTTTAATGGGCCCCCTGCACGGCGCTATTATCAATTGGTTTGCTCATAAGTATGGCTACAAAAATTTCAAACTAAAAAACACCTCGCACAACCTGCTCTCGGTTGACGTTCTGATGCTGGGAGAGTCCTACCATAACAACCATCACAAACATCCATCTGCAGTTAATTTTGGCAATCGTTGGCATGAAATTGATCCGGTTTATCCGGTTATCCTTTTGCTAAAGTGGCTGAAAATTGTACAAGTAGAAAAATCGGTTCTATTAAAAGTAGTTTAAAGGCTAAAACTGCGGTTTGCATAGATGTGCATATAACACTTCCACTGGTGTAGGATAATGGCTTTAGGGCGCTTTACAGATCACATTATGTGATTCGTAAAGTAGCCTTTAATTAGTTTAAGGGTAATGATTGCATGCAAAAGCCCCATTGAACGGATAATAGCCTAATAGAATAATTGTGCGTGGAGAATCTATAGCGATCCATTGAAATTCCTATCCAGTCCGGTGGGATATTGATTATCGACCACTGCCTTCTTTATGAGATAGTCCAGATTCAGCGACCGGTATTTCCGCACCCGGTCTCTGAATGCTTCTAATTTTTTCTGCTGCATTTCCGTGAGTGGCATAGATTCAATTTCTCGTATGACCTCTTCAGGATATCTTAGTATGGGCCTTATGCCCCTTCCCAGCCAATTTCTTCCAAAACGATTCATATAGGTAAGTGGGTCTACTAACTTTCCATATACCACAATCCATTGTCCCGTATCAACAGCCTCTAATACATACCTGGGATACATAAGATTCGGATAAATTTCATCTTCATTTTCCATTATTTAAAATTGAAAAAGGGCAGTAGAAACTGCCCTATAACACAATAATACTCTTTCTGTCCCGACAAAGGTACACATTTGTATAGCAGGTCGTCTGTAAGACAGATATAAAGACTATAAGTTGCGTTGGTAGTGTTAAAAGAGAAATGCCCGACAAGACAGATGACAATAATTGGACAGCTGCCCATTCAGCCCTAATTGATATTTTAATCCGCAAAGCGCCATCCGAATCCTATGTAGTGGAGCACAGTACGTTTCTTTGGCCAGAAGAAAAGCACTGCATCTTATAAGGAAACGATTTGCCGCATCAGCGGCTCCAACGCATTACCTCGCTCCTTCATTATGCTATCTTCGGAATAAAGAATACCTCCAAAACCAAGCTATTGCAAAAAAGAAAGGGCCTTCGCACAGGATACTCGGGCGTAGAGGGCATAGCCACAATATTCTTTTTAGCATTCACAAGGCACAATACAGATAAAACAGCATCGATCAAACTTGCCCAGCCACATTCCTTTCAAACCGATAAGAACGCATATAAAGGTAAATTAAGCACTATACAACTAACAGCACCGGCAATTGCTTGTCAGTACCTTGTGTTTTACCTCTTTATCTGCGCGAATTGATATCAGGAATAATGAATGATAACATCAATATTGAAAGTCTCCTTAAAGGCACAAATCACTCCTGTTATTCTTGATTCATCACCCAAAAGGCTCCCCCTGGGAATATCGAAATAAATAAAATTATCATCTAATCGAACAAATCGTCCTCCCAACTCTTCCACACTCTTTATCATACTGCTCAATAAAACTCTCATTCGCATCGAAGGTATAATTTAATCTCGCTTTTACAGATTCTTTTTCCGGCAAGCTTTTTTTTTATGCAAAAGCCATCGTCCAACCTATTCTGACCGCAAGAATAATGCTGTTTGTCGCATATATGGCCCATATTATTTGGAGCACCTTGGATAAAGTAACAAAGAGCTCCATTTCGGACTGTGTATACTTTACAAGGCCAAAAAACAACGAAGCTTTACCCAAAAGCCTCCAGGTGCCGTCGAACCAGCTGTGCAATGTTATTATAAAGATGGGCGCTACATTTACAATACTGCAGTTATGAAAATATTGACCGGGACTCTGCGGGAAGTATAGGCGAGAGGTCAATACACTGCCAGAATTAGGGCTTTCGTTGTATTTCCACAGCCATTATTATTTATTACCATAAGCATAACATATTTTATTCCCATTGTTCAATAATAAATGTACCTTACATCACGTAATGAGGTTCTGCCTTCGCCAATGCTGACACGGAGTATTCTCTTCTTATTCGGTCTTCGCCTTTCCAGCTCCATTTTTTTACTCCAAATTTTTATTATGAACATTTTTATTGGTAACCTGAATAGCCAGGCCACAGAAAAACAACTTGAAGACTTGTTTACGCCATATGGAGAAGTACGCTCTGTTAAAATTATTGTCGATTCCTTTTCAGGACGTTCGAAGGGGTTCGCCTTCTTAGATATGCCAGAGCAAGAAAATGCAGAGCGGGCTATTAAAGAACTTAATCAAACTCATTTGAATACCCAAGCCATCATTGTAAATGAAGCGCGCCCCAAAAAAGACCCAGCTTCAAGGCCGCGTTATTAACGTATTGAATACCTGATATCCATGTATAAAATTTTCACACAAAAAGCAGATAAATATGTCAAAAGGAAAATCAGTACAGAAAGGTGACAAAAAGAAGGCAGAAAAGAACCTCAAGGAAAAGCGAGCCGAAAAGAAAATCAAGAAAGAAACCAAGCGTTCTATCATCTAAAAAAATTCCATGATTTTTTAATGGCTGAACAAGATACCTAAGACAATAATATAAAACATCTTGCTAAAAAAGCAAAGAAGGCTTGTCAATTGCGGCCAGGCACATAGATTCCGTATTTTTCATTTTACACCAACATTTTGGCACACTTATATATCCATATAAATGACGTAAGCAATTCTTAATGGTTCTGTATGAAGTGAATCTTACCAATCCCAGGTGTATTAAGCGCCAAAATAATACTTTTTACGCTAGCCGTCTGATTGATATATATTAATCAGACGGCCTGAAGTATAGTAGACGGTTTAGTAATTCCGAATACTTTATCCATTTGCCCCATTTTCAGTGGCACGAAGATGATTGGCAGAAAACATGGTACACATGTAGATGTTGTTGATTGGATACAATGTTGGATACTACAAAAACGGTTATCAACTTAATGACGATAACCGTTTTATAGTAGGGTTGACAGCAGCCGGACTTGTAAAAAGATTCCAGACAAACCTGAATTGACTGTTAGCCATGTGTAAGTGAGCCACTATGTCTCCATTCCCGTTTTGCTACAGTTTTTGTACAAACTCCTTCATTGCTTCGCATGCTCACAATATATATGCCAGGAGACAAGGTCGCAATATTGGTCCACCATCGTTATTAGCTGCTGCAAAAATGCTATTGGAGTTGCTGCTGCCACTCCAGCCTATGATTGCTGAGCTTGAGTTTACTTTGTTTTAATGACCTTTACTGTTTTTAACAGGCGTTCCTGTGTGTTCAAGATTTGAAGTAAATAAATACCATCTGTTGCTGAAGCAATATCTAATTGGCGACTGTTTTTTCCTGGCATATTACTTTCCCTTCCAGGTTGATTAACCGGAGATGCATGGCTTCCGAGTTGATAATATGCACTTTGTCCTGAGTTGGCGTAGGATAAACAACAATAGAGGCCACTTCTTGCTCCCACTGTGAAATGCTACTGACGTTGTTTGCTTAGTAGTTGTTTGAAGTGTCCGGACAACGGAGTTCGTTGCCGGTGATTACCTGATACAAACCATTTTCCAGCACTTCATATTCTGCCTGATCGGCCCTGGGAATCAAACAGAAACGAAAATCTTCTCACTGCCACTATCTATGCCAGCAGCGG